>JBBQXH010000104.1:0-8334 GCA_038209835.1 Gaiellales bacterium
CTCGACCCCGTCGAGATGATGTTCGCGCTGAAGAAGCTCAGGGCACGCAAACGTCCCGCGAACCAGGCCCACGTCACGAACCGCAAGGAGAACCCCGCGCTGCTCGCGGCAGACGCCGCCGAGGCGGCCGCGCGCGGGTTCGCTGAGGTCGAGACGACGGTCGGCGTCGCGCGCTACGCGCCGTTGAACGCGATGGCGATCCTCGTCGGATCGCAGACGGGCCGACCCGGCGTGATCACGCAGTGCGCGGTCGAGGAGCGGCGAAACCTGCAGCTCGGCATCCAGGGTCTCACGACCTACTCCGAAACCCTCTCCGTGTACGGCACGGAGGCATGCTTCGTCGACGGCGACGACGCGCCGGGGTCGAAAGCGTTTCTCGCCTCCGCCTACGCCTCGAGAGGGATCAAGGTGCGGTTCACATCGGGAGCCGGATCGGAAGCCCTGATGGGGCACGCCGAGGGCTGCTCGATGCTCTACCTGGAGGCGCGCTGTCTCTGCGCGATCCGCGCTGCCGGCTCCCAGGGCGTCCAGAACGGAGGGATCAGCTGCGTCGCACTCGCGCTAAGCCTCCCCGGCGGCACTCGGGCGATCCTCGCCGAGAACCTCCTCGCCGCCTGGATCGACCTCGAGGTGGCGTCCGGAAACGACGCGATCGCCTCGCACTCGCCGATCCGCAAGACCGCGAAGCTGATGGGCCAGTTCCTGCCCGGCACCGACTTCGTGACCTCCGGCTTTAGCGTCATGCCTCGCTACGACAACGTCTTCGGGGGTGGGAACTACGACGCCGACGATCTCGACGAGTGGCTGACGATCCAGCGCGACTGGCAGGTCGACGCGGGCATCGAGCCGGTGCCGGAAGAGGCGCTCCTCGAGGTTCGCGAGCGCGCCGCCCGGGCGATCCAGTCCGTGTTCGCGTCGTTCGGGTTCCCGGCGATCACCGACGAAGAAGTCGAGCTTGCGACGACCGGGTACGACAGCCGTGATCTCCCCGACCGCGACCGGGCCGCGGATGTCGTCGCCGCCGATCGCGTGTTCGCCGAGGGAATCTCTGGTCTCGACGTCGCCCGGGCGCTCGACGAGGCTGGTTTCGATGACGTCGCCGAGGCGGTGCTCGGCATGCAGCGGCTCCGGGTCAGCGCCGACTACCTGCAGACCTCCGCGATCGTCGGCCCAGACTGGATCGTCGACTCGGCCGTGAACCACCCGAACGACTACACGGGGCCCGGCACCGGCTATCGCCTCGAAGGCGAACGCTGGGAACACCTGCAGGCTCTTCCGTACAGGCTCGAGGCCGAGCGCTTCGCCGCCGTCGACGGCTCCGGAGGCCCGACGCTCGTGACCCGTGGGGAAGCAGGTGCCGGGCGCCGCAAAGACGAGGTCGTCGTCGCGGTCGGACCCGCGTTCCTCGACGGGCTGCGCGAGACGATCAACGGGCTCGCGCACGAAGCCGTGCTCTCATCGCTCGTCGACGGGATCCGCGAGGAGGGAGCGACGCCCCGCATCGTTCGCGTGCTTCGCTCGTCCGACGTCGCCTTCATCGGCCACGACGGCGCGGCCCTCTCCGGCTCGAGGGTCGCGATCGGGCTCCAGTCGAAGGGGACGGCCGTCATTCACCGTGCCGATCTCGAGCCTCTCGACAACCTCGAGCTATTCGGGATGGCGCCCCTTCTCACGCTCGACTCGTACCGAGCGATCGGCCGAAACGCCGCCGCTTACGCGCTCGGCCGGCACGCCAGCCCGGTGCCGGTCGAGATCGACAACTTCGCGCGAGCAAAGCTGATCGTGCAGACGACCCTGATGCACGCGCGCGAGACCGAGGCGATCGAGCCGGGCGCGGCGCCCGTCGAGCTCTCGCTCGAGCTCGCGTAGACCCGGGGTCGGGTCTTCCGGCGACGCCCCACTGCTGGGGCGCGACCCCGGTGACGATCACCGTCGTATGGTCACGCACGCTCTCGTCGTCGCAGGCGCGGCAGAGGGCGTCGGTCATCTCCTTGATGATGCGCGTCGATGCTTCTGGATCGGTGATCCTGCGGTCGTAGAGCTTCACTTCGATCACTGGCAAGACGATCTCCTCTCGGTTGTGGCTCGACCGCATCGTAGAGGCTTGGTGCCCCCGGTCGGAAATACGCTCGCGCCCTGGCGGCTGCAAAGCGGCGGGGTCGGCGTCCTCGGTCGCGCCCGTATCCTCCCGATACGAACGCTCCCTGCGTCCTTGCCCGACTTGCTTTTCGCCGCCAGGGTCATGACCGTATTTCCGACCGGAAGCACTTAGCGCACGAGGTAGCCGCCGTCGACGGCGAGCATGTGCCCCGTGACGTACCGCGCGGCGGGAGAGACGAGGAACGCGATGACGTCGGCGATCTCGTCCTCCCTCCCCCATCGACCCATCGGGATTCGCCCGCTGATCTCGTCGAACCGCGGCGTGTTGGCCCGCAGCTCCTCCGTCATCTCCGTCTCGATCCAGCCCGGTGCGACGGCATTCACACGGATCCCGAGGGGCGCCCACTCGTTCGACTGGGACTTCGTCAGCTGGGCGATGCCTCCCTTGCTCGACGAGTACGCCATGACGTTGACCCCGCCGAAGAACGAGAGCTGCGAGCCGGAATGGACGATGCAGCCTCCGCTCCCCTGAGCGAGAAACCGCCGCGCGGCCGCTCGCGAGACGGCGAACGCGGCAGTCAGGTTGACGTCGATGACCCGTCGCCAGTTCTCGAGCGTGACGTCGAGCGCGGGTGTCCGATCGATCTGACCCGCGTTGCAGACCGCGATGTCGAGCCGCCCGAGCGCGTCAGCGACCTCGTCGACCGAGCCCTCCGCCGCCTCGGCGTCTGCCATGTCGGCCTGAACGACGATGGCGCGCCGGCCGAGCGCTTCGATCTCCCGAACGGTCTCGGCGGCATCCCCACGCTGGACGAGCCCGATGTCGGCGCCGAGGCGCGCGAGGACGATCGCCGTCGCACGCCCGATGCCCCGACCCGCCCCCGTCACAAGCGCGGCCTGCCCGGCCAGGAACGGCTGAAAGATCGTCAATTCACCGATGGGTCGAGCGGCATCCGGGCGAGGATCGCATAGGAGCCGCCCTTGCGCCGCAGCACTGAGCCCCAGAGACTCTCCGGGCTCCGGGTGAACACGTCATCCGGGTCGGCATCCTCGGTGATCCACGCCTCCTGCTCGAGCTCGGCCTCGAGCTGACCGCCGCCCCATCCCGCGTAGCCCGCGTAGATCCGGGCGCGGCGCACGATCCCCGCCACCTCGTCAGGATCGACGTCCGCTCTGAGGTAGCCAACCGAGCCGAGGACGATCGCGGCCGCCACCTCGGGGTCGTCGAGCTCGGCCAGAGCAACGACGGCCTCCGGCTGAACCGGGCCGCCGACGTACACGGGTTCCCCGTCCTCGACGAGCCCGCCCAGGTGGCGAACGGCGTCGACGACGGCAACAGGCGAGGGTCGGTTGAGGACGAGACCCATCGCGCCTTCCGGGGTGTGCTCGGTGACGAGAACGACCGCACGCCGGAAGTTCGGATCGAGCAACGCGGCTGAGGCGATCAGCAGCTGTCCCTTCAATGAAAGAGAGTCAGGGGTCACTGCCCCCATTCTGAACCGCGGAGCGGTGTCAGGGGTGAATCGTGACCGGGGTGCCGAGCGGCAGGCGCGCCATCAGGTAGCGCAAGTCTCTGTCGGTCGCGTGCAGGCAGCCGGCCGAGCTAGCGACGCCGATCGAGGCGGGGACGTTCGTCCCGTGAATGGCGATGCGATTGCCTCCCGTCCAGCCGACCGGCAGGTTCGGCTGATGCGCCGAGAGCGCGATGATGCAACAGCCGTAGTACGAGCCGTAGCGCTCTCCGCTGATCTCGTCCGTGACGGCGAAGTGCCCGATCGGCGTCGGCGAGCCGGCCCGGCCGATGCCGACCGCGATCCGGCGCACGACCTTCCCGCCACGTTCGAGCGTGAGCAGGTGGCGGGATCGATCGATCGCGACCGCCACGTCGATTCTCCGAAGACTCAGCCCTGCCGCCCTGGCGTCGATCCACCCGATCTGCCCGTTCGGCAGTGCGCTCGTGGTGACGGCCAGCCACCGCCCGCGGCGCTCGACAACTGCAACCGTCTGAGGCGAACCGAATTCGGTTCGCGTGGCGAGGGTCGCTGCCACCGCGGCGCCGGGAGCCACGTACACGGCCACCGGCCCCGAGATCCTGGCGGACATCGCGGCCGGACGCTGCTCACCGGCGGCGGCCATCCCCGGTGCCCCAGTAGGAGCCGCGCACACCGCCCCGGCCGAGAGCAACGCCAGAAGCAGAGTGAGGATGAGCGTCGTGGGGAGTCGCCGCACTCCCTTCTTGATCGGCACCCGCGGGGGAGATCTCCCTCACCTCCACGAGGGATCTGTCAAGGAAAAGGGCCGGATCTCTCCGGCCCTTCGACACGCCACCGCAGCAAGGAACTAATCCCTGCGGTTCGCCGCGTCTCTGGCCTTGTCGGCGACGTCGTCGGCCGCGTCTGCTGCCTTGTCGGCTGCGTCTCGCGTTACGTCTGCGGGCTTGGAAGGTGCGCCGCGAGCCGCATCTCCCGCCCTTTCCGCAGCACCACCGACCCCGCCGGCAGCCTTGGAGGTCGCGCCTCCCGCAACGTCGCTTGTCTTGCCGGCAGCATCCGCTGACTTGTCGCCCAGGTCACTCGCGACATCCTGGGCCTTGTCCGCCACGTTGCCCGCGACGTCTGCCGTCTTGTCGGCGGCACCGGCCGCCGCGTCCTTTGTCCTACCCAGAAGCTTGTCTAGAAAACCCACGCCGTCTCCTCCTGATTGATCGTGGAGGCCGACATCTGCCTCCTGCTAACGTCGCAATCGTACTCCTCAGAGGGCCGCACGAGTAGGGCGGCGCCAGATTAGGCGCTCTGAGGCGTCTCCTCGGCGTCAGACGCCTTGTCTTTGACGGCCCGCTGCCCTTCGACGTCGAGGTCGGGGAGGAACCGCCCGAGCCACCCCGGAATCCACCAGGCCCAACGCCCCATCAGCACGAGCACGGCCGGCGCGAGAAGCAGGGTCATCGTCGCCGCGAGCGCCACAGCGACCGCGAGCCCGACGCCGAACTGCTTGATCGTCGGATCCCCGTTCAGGATGAAGCTGCCGAACACGCAGATCATGATCAGTGCCGCGGCGGCGATCACCCGCGCGCTCTGCGCGAGGCCGAGCTCCGTGGCGGCGGTGTCGCTTGCACCCCGCGCCCGGTGCGCGTCGATCGTGCTCAGCAGGAACACCTGGTAGTCCCTCGAGAGGCCGAACAGGATCGCGAACATCATGAGCGGGACGTAGCTCGCGATCGGCACGGAATCGCCCTGGTACGGGTCGAGACCGACGATCCCGAGCCCCCACCCCCACTGGAAGCATGCTGTCATCACGCCGAATGACGCCATCACCGAGACGAGGTTGGTCACCGCGGCCTGGACGGGGACGAGGAACGACCGGAAGGCGAGGAGCAGGATGAGCAGGCCGAGCGCGATCACGGTGAGGATCACGAGCGGCAGCTTCGCCGAGATCTCCGATGCGAGATCGACATTCCCGGCCGTCGTCCCGCCGACGAATGCCTCGATCCCTTTCTCGCCCGCGGTCGCGTCGGGAATCACCGATGTACGGACAGTGACGACGAGGTCTGCGGTGGCCGGGTCCGCCGGGGCGGTACTCGGGACGACGGTGTAGATCGCGGAGCTTCCCGAGTTGTTGACGATCGGTGGGGACACGAGCACGACACCCTTTGTCGCAGTCAACGCATCCTGGAGCTTCACGAGCCGCGGATCCGTCGCTTTGTAGTCGCCACCCGCTTTCGTCAGCGTCTTCGTGAGGCTGTCCTGGAGTTGCTCGGCCTCCTTCTGCTGCGCGTCCGCCTGCTTCTGGAGATCCTCGAGCTGCGCCTGCTGCTCTTTGAGGTCGTCGGCACGCGCCTGGAGGTCTGCGCCCTCCGCCTTCAGCTGGTTGCCTTCCTTCTTCAACTGCGCCGCCTGTGCATCGAGCTTCTTCTGTTGCTGCGCGAGCTTGTCAGCCTCTGCGAGGAGCGCCGCACTCTGCTCCGCGAGGCTCGCCGCCTGCGCGCGAAGGTCATCGGCTTGCCGCCGGGTCGCCTCAGCCTTGGCGATGAGGGCCTCCGCCTGCCGGCGTAGCCCGGGGATCCGGTCGCGGTTCGCGGCGATCTCGTCCTCGACCTTCTGCTCTCGCTTCTGGAGCGCGGCGAGCTCCTTCTCGAGCTTCGCCTTCTCATCCGAGTCATCGATGTTCGCGATCTCGTCCTCGAGATTCTGCTCCTCGGCGCGGATTGCCCGTAGCTCCTTCTGCAGCGTGATCCCGCGGTCGACGAGCCGTTCTGCTTCCGCGAAGAGCGCCTCCGCCTCCCGTCGAAGCCGAGCCTCCTCGACCCTGAGCGCTGCCTCCTCCTGTTCGAGTTGTGATTTCTCAGCCTCGAGCTTCGCCTTCTGGCCCTCGAGCGACGCGGCCTGCTTCTCGAGCGACGCACCCTGCTTCTCGAGGCTCGCCTGCTGCTTCTCGAGGTCGGCCTGGTCGGCCTTCAGCTGGTCGGATTCCTGCTCGAGCTCCTTCTGCTGCTGCTTTCCTTCGGCCTGCTCCTGCTCGAGCTCGTTCTGCAGCACGAGGGCATCGTCCTTCTGCGCCTCGACCTCGGTATCGGGCGTGGCGGCCGGGTTGAGTTGCGTTGCGATCAGCAGCGGGCCGTTGTATCCGACGCCGAAGCCGTTCGCGACGAGGTCGTATGCCTGTCGCTGCGTCGTGTCCTTGGGGGTCGAGCCTATGTCCTCTTGGCCGAGGCGAAGGGAGAAGACCGGAATGATCAGCGGCACGAGAATCACGACGGCCGCGGCCGCAGCGAGCCAGGGCTTCCCCGTCACGAACCGCGCCCAGCCGGCCCAGAATCCGCGGCCGGGCTCCTTCTGCTTCGGCCGCATGAAGCCCGGCAGGCGCAGCCAGTCGATCGCGCCACCGAGGATCGAAAGCAGCGCCGGTAGGAGCGTGACGGCAGCCAGTACGGCAAGCACGACAGCGACCGCCGAGGAGTAGCCGAGCGCGGTGACGAGCGGGATGCCTGCGACCGCGAGCGAGAGGAGGGCGAGCACGACGGTCATCCCCGCGAACACGATCGCGCTTCCCGCCGTCGCGACCGCCTGGGCGACCGCCTCCGGCCGCTCGATCCCCTCGCGGACGAGGGCCAGGTAGCGTGTGACGAGGAAAAGCGCGTAGTCGATCCCGACGCCGAGGCCGATCATCGTCGCGACGGTCGGGGCGATGCTCGGGATCTGCGCGATGTGCCCGAGTAGCCCGATCAGCCCGAGCGCCATCGAGAGCCCAATGATCGCTGTGATGATGGGCATTCCCATCGCCACGATCGTCCCGAAGCTGAGCGTCAGGATGATCATCGCCGCGACGATCCCGATCACTTCGCTCGACTCGGTCTCCGCCGTCGAGAGCTCGGCGCCAACGGAGCCTCCGGCCGCCACCTGCATGCCCGCTTTCAGTCCGGGATCCGCGGCGTCGAGCACACGCTGCGCCTGGTCGGCCGTCAGCTCCGCCGACCCGATCTTCAGGAGGACCGAGATGAACGCGGTTTTGTCGTCCTTCGAGAGCTGCGCCGCGCCGTCCTGGTCGAAGGGGCTGACGACGCTGTAGACGAACGGGGTCTTCTTCATCGCGTTGGCGGACTGCGTGATCGCGTTCTTGTTCGCCTTGTCCGTGACCTTGCCCGTCTTCGCGTAGAAGACGATCGGGTTCGCCCCGTTCTGCTGGGGTGGAAACTTCTCGGCGAGGAGATCGGTCGCCTCCTGGCTGCCGGTTCCCGGCAGGCTCAGGTTGTTGTTCGTGTCGGCCCCGACCTGCGAGACGAGGAAGCCGATCCCGACGGCGCCGACGACCCAGACGAGGAGAACGACGAACTTGTGGGCAGCGACGAGGTGCCCAAGCCGGTAGAGAAGTCGTCCATCGGGGCCGAGACCCTACCTGGCGGACACGCTCACGGGCATCGCGCCAACTCTTTCACGGAAGGCGGCCGGGCGCCACACCCCGCAGGGGGGCGCCCGGCCGCTGCGATCTCGATCAGCGACAGAGGCCCTTCGGTTTGCTGGTGCCGCACTTGTTGTTCTTGAAGACGTTCCCGGCTCCCGACTTGTCCCAGAAGAGATCGGGCTGGTTGCGCTGGATCCGGTTTCCCTTGATCACGTTGTTCTCGGGCGCGGTGCCGTTCGGATCGCCTTTCGAGACAACGACGCCCCCCTGAAACGCTGTCGGCCCGGCCGGCCTGTTGTCGAGGATCGTGTTCTTCTTGATCGTGACACCGTTCGC
>JBBQXH010000105.1:0-8308 GCA_038209835.1 Gaiellales bacterium
GATCGAGCCGGCTCCGTGGGGGTCTCCTCATCGGCGCGTACGTGGCGATCGGGACCGCCTTCTTCATCGTCGGTGACCCCGACTAGCGCTCATGGATGTCGCCCTCCTCGAGACCACCCTGGCCGCGCGCGGCGAGCCGCCCTACCGCACTCGCCAGGTCTGGGAACGCACAGCGGCCGGTGCCGCCTCCTATGGCGAGATGACGAGTCTCCCGAGTGCCCTGCGCGGCGAGATCGACGAGGCCGTTCCGTTTTCGACACTCACTCTCGTCACCGAGTCGCACGCGCGAGACGGGACCGTGAAGGCGCTCTTCAACACGGCCGACGGCCATCCGGTGGAGGCGGTGCTAATGCGCTACCGGGACGGACGGCGCTCGATCTGCCTCTCGAGCCAGTCTGGCTGCCCGATGACCTGCACCTTCTGCGCGACCGGCGCGATGCGGTTCGGGCGCAACCTGAGCGCGTGGGAGATGCTCGACCAGGCACTTCATTTCCGGCGAGCCGAGGCGGTCAACCACTGCGTCTTCATGGGAATGGGCGAGCCGATGCTGAACCTCGACGCCGTGCTCACCGCGTGCCAGCGACTGCCCGACCTCGGCATCACGAACCGGCGAACAGCGATCTCAACGGTCGGCTGGGTACCGGGCATCCGGCGCTTCACCGAGGCCGAAGTGCAGGTACGGCTTGCGCTCTCGCTCCATGCACCCGGTGACGCTCTCCGGTCGCGGCTCATGCCGGTGAACGACCGCTACCCGCTGCGGGAAGTGCTCGCGGCGTGCGACGCATACTTCGCCCGACGACGTCGGTCCGTCTTCGTTGAGTACGTCATGCTCGCCGGTGTCAACGATAGTGTCGAGCAGGCCTCGGCGCTCGCCCGCCTTCTCGATCCGAGGATCTACAAGGTGAATCTGATCCCGTACAACCCGACCGGAAGGTACGACGGGTCTTCACCGGGAGCGATCGCCGCGTTCAAGGCGAAGCTCGATCGGGCGGGCCTCCCTGCGACGGTGCGCCTCACTCGCGGCCGCGATATCGACGCTGCCTGTGGGCAACTCGCGGCGGCCCGCGAGTAGCGCAACCTTCAATCGAATCCGAGGCGCTTCAACCGGTCATTGAGATCCCCGCGGATCATGTCCACATACTCCGCACCCGTATACGGGCGATCCTTCCAAATACCCGCGGACTGTCGCAGCGCGGCGCGCCTCTCCTCGATCGAGAGCTCGCCGAAGCGTTCCCGCACGGCGCGACGGATCAGCTCAGAACGCGACGCACCGGTGAGACGCTGCATCCGACCGAGAAGTTCGAGTTCCTCATCGCCCAGATAGACATGGGTGCGCACCACAACACCATCACTATGCACCCAGCGTCGTCACCCGGGTCGGCTCGTCCTCGAACCGCCAGCGGACGATCGGCTCCTTGACCGCCTTGACCTCGTCCAGGCGGCCGACAGGACGCGAGTGCGGTGCCGACTTCAAGAGCGCCGGGTCTTCGGCCGCCTCGCGCGCGATCGACCGCATCGTGTCGACGAACGCGTCGAGCGTCTCCTTCGACTCGGTCTCAGTCGGCTCGATCATCAGCGCCTCGGGAACGACGAGCGGGAAGTAGATCGTCGGCGGATGGACGCCGTAGTCCATCAGCCGCTTTGCCACATCGAGCGCCGAGATGCCGTGCTCGCGCTTCAGCGCCCGGGCCGAGAGCACGAACTCGTGCATGCAGAGGCGGTCGTACGGGAGGTCGTAGTCCTCTCGCAGCCGCGCGAGCAGGTAGTTGGCGTTCAATACCGCCGCCTCTGACATCTCGCGGAGCCCCGGCCCGTACGCACGGATGTAGGCATACGCCCGGACGAACACGCCGAAGGGTCCGAGGAAACCGCGAACCTTGCCGACTGACTTGGGTCGATCTTCGTCGAGCTCGAACCGATCGCCGGCCTGCACGATCACGGGGACGGGGAGATACGGCTCGAGCATCTCCCGCACCGCGATCGGCCCGCCGCCCGGCCCGCCGCCGCCGTGGGGCTGGGAGAACGTCTTGTGCAGGTTGAAATGGACGACGTCGAAGCCCATGTCGCCGGGCCGTGAGATGCCGCAGACCGCGTTCAGGTTGGCCCCATCGTAGTAACAGAGCCCACCGGCGTCGTGCACGAGGCGCGTGATCTCCTCGATGCCCTCGTCGAAGAGCCCGAGTGTCGAGGGGTTCGTGAGCATGAGCCCGGCCGTCCGCTCCGAGAGCGCCTCCCGCAGGCCGTCGACATCGACATTGCCACGCGCATCGGTCGCGAGGTTGACGAGCGTCAATCCGGTCATCGCCACGCTCGCCGGGTTCGTCCCGTGCGCGGTGTCCGGCACGAGGATCTCCGTTCGCCCGCTCTCGCCACGATCGGCGAGGTACGCCCGGATCACCATCAGGCCGAGCAGCTCTCCTTGCGATCCAGCGGCCGGCTGGAGCGTCACGGCGCCGAGGCCCGCAACTTCGCTCAGGATCCGCTCGAGTCTCCACATCAGGTCGAGGGCTCCCTGGCAACCTTCAACCTCTTGATGAGGGTGAAGATCGCGAAAGCCCGGGAGTTGCACGACGCGCTCGTTCACACGCGGATTGTGTTTCATGGTGCAGGATCCGAGCGGATAGAAGCCCGTGTCGATGCCGTAGTTTCGCGTCGACAGCTCCGTGAAGTGCCTGATGATCTCGGGCTCGGCGACCTCGGGGAGCCTTGGCGGCGACGCTCGCCGAAGCTCTTCCGGTACATCAACCTCAGGTAGAGCTTGAGTAGGAATCCAGCTCGCCCGCCGCCCCGACTTCGACTTCTCGTAGATCAGCTTCATCGTGCGCCCACCTCGGCGAGAACCGTCGCGAGCCGGTCGACATCTTCGATCGTTCGCTTCTCCGTTACCGCGACGAGAAGCGCGTCGTCGAGCCCGGGATAGTCGCGGCCGAGCGGATAGCCGGGATGAACCCCCAGCGCGCGCGCATCGCGAACGACATCTTCCGCCGGGCGATTCACGCGCACCGCAAACTCCTTGAAGGTCGGCGCGTCGAACGCGAGCGGCAGCCCAAGCGCCTCCTTCGCGTACCCGCCCAGCGCGGCGCACGTCTCCCCCACCTCCTCGAGCCCGCGGGGCCCGAGCCAGGAGAGGTAGACGAGCCCGGCGAGCGCGAGCAGGGTCTGGTTCGTCGTGATGTTCGAGGTGGCCTTCTCGCGGCGGATGTGCTGCTCGCGGGTCTGGAGGGTGAGCACGAAGCCGCGCTCGCCGTTCACGTCGGTGGTCATGCCGACGATGCGGCCGGGCATCCGGCGCATGTACTCGCTCCGTGCGGCGAGGAATCCGTAGTGCGGCCCGCCGTACGAGAGCGAGTTGCCCGCACCCTGACCCTCGCCGATCGCCATCGCACACCCGTAGTTGCCCGGCGCCTCGAGCACACCGAGGGAGATCGGATCGACGTGGGCCACAGCGAGCGCGCCAGCCCCGGAAGCCGCGGCCGCGAGCTCGGGCGCCGGCTCGAGGCACCCGAAGAAGTTCGGCTGCTGGAAGATCGCGCACGCGGCGTCGACGCTCGCTGCGGCGAGCTCGTCCGGATCCGTCACACCGCCCCGGTGAGGCACCTCGACGACCTCGAGCCCGAAGCCCGGTGCATATGTCTTCACGACCTGCCTCACTTGCGGGTTCACCGACTCCGCGAGCACGACCTTCGAGCGCCCGGTGACGTGTCGCGCCAGGAAGCACGCGTCTGCGGCCACCACGCAGCCGTCGTAGCCGGACGCGTTCGCAACGTCCATCGCCGTGAGCTCGCAGATCGCCGTCTGGTACTCGAAAATCGCCTGCAGGACACCCTGGCTCATCTCCGGCTGGTAGGGCGTGTAGGCGGTCAGGAACTCGCCGCGCGAGAGCACCGCGTCGACGACGGCCGGCACGTAGTGGTCGTAGATGCCCGCGCCGAGGAACGAGAGCTCGACGCCCGTGTGAGCGTTCCTGCCGGCGAGCTCGCCGAGATGGGCGACGAGCTCCTGCTCGGAGAGCGCCGGCTCGAGGTCGAGCTCGCGGTCGAGGCGCACGCCCCTGGGGATCTCGTCGAAGAGGGCTTCGACGTCGTCGACGCCGATCGCAGCGAGCATCTCTGCGCGATCGGATTCGGTCAGGAACAGATACGGATGCGTCATCGGCAGGCGCCTACGAAGCGTCCAGGAGCGCGCGGTACCCGTCCACGTCGAGCAGAGCATCGACCTCCGACGGATCTGACAGCCGGATCCGCACGAGCCAGCCCTCGCCGTAGGGATCACCGTTCACGATCTCGGGAGCGTCAACGACCTTCTGGTTCACGTCGAGCACCTCGCCGGAGAGCGGCGACACGACGTCAGAAACGGCCTTGACCGACTCGACCTCGCCATAGCTCGTGTCCTTGGCGATCGACGCCCCGGCGGCCGGCGGCTCGTAGTGCACGAGCTCTCCAAGCGCGTCCTGGGCGTGCCAGGTGATCCCGAGCGTCGCCTCGTCGCCCTCGATCCGGGCCCAGTCGTGCTCGGGGTGGTACTTCAGGTCGGCCGGGTACTCCGCGGACGCCATGGCGCTCAGGTCTCCTTCCGGTAGATGGGTTTCTTGACGATATGCGCGACTTTCTCACGACCGCGCAGATCGATGGTGAGCTGGGTGCCGGGCTCGGCGAGGCCGGCGGCGACGTAGGCGAGGCCGATGCCCTGCTCGAGCATCGGCGAGAACCCGCCGGAGGTGACCTCACCGCCCTCCAAGATGCTCATCCCGCTCCGCGGAATCGCCCGCTCGTCCATCACGAAGGCGACGAGCCGCTCAGCTGGGCCGGCCTCCCGCTCGGACCGCATCACATCGACCCCGGGGAACTCTTTCTCGAGCGCACACGCCCAGCCAAGGCCAGCCTGGATCGGCGTCCGGTCGGGAGTCAGATCCTGGCCGTGCAGCGGGTAGCAGACTTCGAGGCGAAGCGTGTCGCGCGCGCCGAGGCCGCAGGGGACGACGCCGCGGGCGAGGACTGCATCCCACAGCGCGCCGGCGTCACCGGGGGCGCACAGGAGCTCGCAGCCCCGCTCGCCGGTGTACCCGGTTCCGCAGACGACGCAGTCGACGCCGAGCACGCGGGCCTCTCGGAACGTGAAGGGCGCGACCTCGACCTCGAGTCGAGGGAGCGCCTCCGGGCCTTGCACGGCGAGCATCGCCCAGTCGTCGGAGACATCCCGGGATTCGGCCAGGACACTCGCATCGCCGGCGGTGTTCGCCGCGTTCACGACGAGGAGATAGCCGTCGTCGCGCCGGTAGGCGATGAGATCGTCGACGACACCGCCGCGCTCGTTCGGGAGGAGCGTGTACTGCGCCTCGCCGGACCCGATCAGGTCGAGGTCGTTCGTGAGCCGTGCCTGCAGGTAGGAATGGGCGTTGCCCCCGCCGAGATCGAGCTGTCCCATGTGCGACACGTCAAAGACGCCGGCCCGTTCCCTCACCGCGCGATGCTCGTCGACGATCGACGAATACTGGACGGGCATCTCCCACCCGGCGAAGGGGACGAGACGGGCGCCGAGAGCGGCGTGGCGGTCGTAGAGCGGCGTCCGCCGGAGCGTCTGCACGCCGGGAAGTGTCTCCGCCCGGAGCATGCGGCGCAAGTGATGGGGGCGACCATTGCCCCAGTTCGGGCCGTAATCGGCGCTGTGCAGGGGGTTTCAGGGGCCGATCGACGCGGCCGTTTTTTCCTCCCGCGCGCGAGGGAATCAAGTTTCCGGGTCGAAATACCGAGAGTTAAGTCATGCAGGGCGTAAGCGGATTGTTAGGAGAGTTGGAGCCAGGTTGCCTCCATCCGGAACCGGTGGTAGGCTCCGCGACCGACCTACGTCCTCTTTGGGAAAGGAGAGTTCATGCGATTGGGAGGGGTGATATGAGTACATCGAGTATTCGGAAGGGCCGCCGCAAAAGGTGGGCGCTCGTTGGCCTGCTTGCTGCTTGCGTCGGCGTATTCCTAAGCATCGGCGCGGGTTCCGCGTCGGCGGCGGCCTCGTGCGCGTTTGTGAGTGGGCCGCCTGGGATCCTGACGATCACGCTTACGGATGCGATCGCGCCTGCGGGCAACGACATCGTCGTCGTTCGCAGCGGTGAGCAGATTCTGGTCGGGATCAACGGCGCGGCACCGGCCCCGTGCTTCGACGGGATCACTGCGGTAGTGGCCACTGCGCTGAACACCGACCAGATCAACGTGATTCCTGGTCCGGCCGGTGCGGGCGGCTCCGACTCGCTGACGATAGACCAGCGGGCCGGCCGGTTCCTACCCGGCTCGCTCCCAGAGGGCATCCCGTTCGGGCTGCCGGAGATCGAGTGGTACGTCGATCTCGGTCTGGGTGAAAACACGGTGACCGTCTTCGGGACGGCAGCGGCGGACGGCATCACGGCCGGCGAAGACTTCATCGGCACACTGTATGACGGGATCATCCCCGCCGGAGGTGTTGGACCGACTCCGGGCGACCTGCTGATCAACCTGAACGCAGGTCTGCTGACCGACTCGGACGCCGATGTCCTCGTCAAGCGGAATGCAACTCCGCTGTCACCGTTGGGGGCCACGCTCGCCACGGCGATCTTCAACCTCGAGGGTGGGGACAACATCTTCTCTGCCAAGGGCGGAGACGGAACGGGCGACACCCCGGTCGGGTCGTACTGCACGTACGATCTGGATCCGCTTCTGCCGTCGCTTCTCCTCGTCCAGCTCTGCACGCTTGCTCCACCAGTAGCCCCGGCAGTGCTGTTGCAGGGACCGCTCGGGCTTACGATCACGGCAGGCGCCGGCGATGACGACATCACCGGAGGTCTGGGAAGCGACTTCATCAACCCCGGAACCGGCAACGACTTCGTTGACGGTAACGGGCCTACGGTCGGCAACTTCTCCTGCGTCCAGGACGACATCCTCGGGGAGTACAGCCTGAGCCCGTTCTTCACAGGAGACATCATCGACCTGTCGGGGATCACCACCGACGTCACCGTTGTCGTCAACGCGGACGGCTCGCTGACGATCACCGGCACTACGGTGGTTGTGCTCGGGTTCGAGGGCATCATCACCGGATCCGGCAACGACACGCTGACAGGGAACTCCGGGAGTAACTTCCTAGGCGGCGGTGCTGGTAACGACACCATCAGCGGCCTCGACGGTAACGACGTCCTCCTGGGCGGCGACGGCGACGACACGCTGCTCGGTGGTCTGGGCAACGACTGCGTCCTCGGCGAGGCTGGAAACGACACGCTCGACGAGAACGCTCCCGTCGCCGCAGATGGCACGCTGGGCTACGGCCCGCTCGGAAACGGGGCGGACGCTATCGACGGCGGTTCCGGTATCGACACCGTGCTGTACGACCTGCGCGGTCGGTCGGATGGCCGGGGCAACGTCGTCGTGTATCTCGGCCTCATCAGCACCTTCAACGACGGTGCCGATCCGAACCACGATGGGCTGACAAACGAGTTCGACGACGTGTTCTTCACCACCGAGAACGTGAAGACTGGCACTAACGACGACCTCGTGTCCGCCAACTTCACGAACAACCGTGCGAACAACGAAATCACGGACAACGACGGAAACGACTGCGTCGAGGGTGGTCCTGGGAACGACACGTTCATCCAGGGCACCGCTTCGCAGGGCGCCGACGTCATCCTCGGTAACACTGGTTCCGACACCGCGGACTACAGCGGCCGCACGGAGCCTGTAGCAGTGTCGCTCGACGGCGTCGCCAACGACGGCCAGATCAACCCGGCCGAGGGCGACATGGTCGGCGGGCTCAGCGTCAGCTGCCGCCCGGCCACCGTCGTCGTCAATCCACCGATCGGACTCGAATTGTTCTTCTGTATTCCGGTCGGGATCCTCAACCAGCTCAACTTCCTGGACGCACCGATTCCGGGCCCGGCTCCGAACTGCTTCATCGATATCGGGGTCCTACCGGTTCTATCTGCCGCCAGGCAGCCGCAGGGGCTGTTCGCCTTCTTCTGTGACAACGGCGAGCAGGTCGGCGGTGACGCTTCCGGCGTCATCGACGTCGAAAATGTCAACGGGGGTGCCGGCAACGACATCCTCAACGGCAACGACACCGGCAACGTCCTCAACGGCAACGGCGGCAACGACCAGATCGCTGGTAACGGGTCGTCCGACCAGCTGAACGGTGGCGATGGTGACGACACCATCAACCCGGGCAGCGGGAACGACGCTGTTGACGGCGGCGCAGGCACCAACACGGCCGACTACGCTGGTGCTGGTGCTGGTGGCGTTGGCGTCCAGGTGAATCTGACCACTGGCACGGCATCGGGTGACGGCAACGACACCCT
>JBBQXH010000106.1:0-8238 GCA_038209835.1 Gaiellales bacterium
CCTCGTCACGCACGGCCAGGCCGCGGTCGGCGACGACGCGAGGGCGCTGCGCCGCGCGCTCGAGCGCGACCCCTGGCAGCGCCCGAAGAGATGAGCGCCGTGATCAGAGGCCGGCGAGCTTCCTCGCGTAGGCGATCGCCGGCGCCGCGTCGTACGAGCGGAAGATCATGAGCTTCTCGGCCTGGAGCGAGCCCTCGGCGTGCACCGCGAGGACGCTCTGGTAGCCGGCGTACTCGCGCGCGAGCAGGTCGCTCGCGAGGTTCATGAGTGCGAGACGACCTGATGCCGGCGTTGCGCCGGCGTAGTACTTCTCGAGGTACGGGCGGATCTCGTCGGAGCGCCAGTCCTGACCGGCCGGGCCCGTGACGAGGAGGCCGCCCGCGATGTCGATGACGTGCTCGACGGCCTGGTGGTAGTCGCGGGCGAACGTCCACTTGGCGATATTCGTTGTCATGGGGTCCGGGTAGGCGATCCCCGTCGCCTCGTCGACCCGGCAGCGGTCAGCCGCCAGATGCGTCATCCCGCGCACTGTCTCCGCGTAGCCGATAAGCGCGACGAACTTGTCCCGCACGTGCGAGGCGCGCGCGATTCCGTTCGCCTCGGCCAGGCAGGCGGCAAGCCCGACGAAGGCGTCGACGAGGGGGAGCTTGTACGAGACGGCCGTGAAGCGGTGGTACTCGACGAACGTTAGCGCGAGCTGTCCGGCACGCTTGACGTCGCCGTCAAGAAAGACGCGCTCCCACGGGACGAACACGTCGTCGAAGACGGTCAGCGTCTCGATCATCTTGTGCCGCGACGACACCGGGCGCGTCCACGAGTCGGCGTCCGCGTGGAGGAAGTCCGAGCAGAAGAGCTTGACCCCCGGCGTCGCCACCGGGACGGCGAATGCGACGGCCCAGTCCTCCTCCCCTTCTGCGAGCGCGCGCGTCGGGATCACGATCACCTCGTCGACGTTGGGCGTGCACGACGTGTGCACCTTCGCCCCTCGCACCACGATCCCGTCGGGACGGCGGTCGACGACTCGCACGTAGAGGTCTGGATCGTCCTGCGCCGATGGGCCCTTCGAGCGGTCGCCCTTGACGTCCGTCTGCGCGGTTGCGAGCGCGAGGTCGTTCTCACGACAGTGACGGAAGAAGTCGACGACGCGCTCGTAGGAGTCGGTCCCGTGGGTGACCCGGTGGAGCGCGAAGAGCGCGTCGGTGCCGATCTCCTTGACCAGGATCACCAGGGTGTCGGCGTAGGCAGTCGCCTGCTCGATGAGCGATGAGCGACGGCGCAGGTCTTCCGCGTTGCGCGGGAGGTGATAGTAGGCGGAGTGGTCGTCGACGACCGTGAGGTCGCGATGGGCCGGCTCCTCCGCGAGGGCGTAGTCGAGCGAGCCGTGGCGAGCAGCGATGCCGAGCTCGGGGTGCTCGACGACGTCCGCCACCCGCTCGCCGCGGTAGTAGACCTCGCGCCCGTCCCTGAGCCCGTCCAGATACTCCTGCGGCGTCCGCAGCGAAGCCACGTCTACCTCCTTCGTAGTCCGTTGAACAGCAGGTCGTAGAAGAACGCCGCGATCTCGCGGCTCTCGAGCGGCCCGTCGGGCCGGTACCACTGATAGGCCCAGTTGCACATGCCGAAGACCGCAAGGGTCGTGAGGCGTGGATCGACATCGCGGAACTCGCGGCTCGAGACGCCCCGCGCGACGACGTCCTCGACCAGCTGGCGATAGGCGTCCCGCTTGGCGGCGATCGTCTCCTGGTCTGCTGCCGACAGCTCGCGGTGATGCTCGAAGAAGACGCGGACATGCCCGCGATGGGTTCGCATCAGGTCGAGGACGTCAACCATGATCGCGAGGAGGCTCTCGCACGCCGTCAGCCCCTCGCGAGCGCCCTGCTTCTCGATCAGGAGATCGATGAACTCTTCGTGGATCCAGAAGAGGATCTCGTCCTTGGACGAGAAGTAGTGGTAGAGGGTCGGCTTCCGAAGCCCCGC
Organism: Gaiellales bacterium; assembly: GCA_038209835.1. GTDB lineage: Bacteria > Actinomycetota > Thermoleophilia > Gaiellales > Gaiellaceae > JBBQXH01. Next base: position 1,978 of record JBBQXH010000106.1, read on the forward strand.
GGCCTCGGCGACCGCGGCGACGTTCGTCGTGTGGTACCCGGCACGGTCGAACAGGTCGGCCGCCTGCGCGACGACCTCGCGTCGCTTCACGTCGGGATTGACACGGGCTGGCATCGGCCCATATTATCGACCGACCGGTCGGTCGACAAGTTAGGCGAAGGGAGAACACATGCCCTACGAGATCAAGATCCTCGACATCCTCGACATCGAGCTCGAGTCGAGCTTCCTCGTGCTCGCACGAAACATGGGACAGGTGACACGGGTGAAGACCTGGAGTTACCTGATTCTGGGAGGTGACGATCCGATCATCGTCGACACGGGCGCATCGAGCCCCGAGATCATGGAGACCCTCGGGATGGTCGGTATCCAGAGCAACGAGATGACGCTCGAGAGCCAACTCGGCAAGCACGGCGTGAAGATGGGCGACGTGCGGTGGATCCTCCATACCCACCACCACATCGATCACGCCGGCCAGGACGACCTCTTCCCGAAGGCCACCGTGATCACGAACCGGCGAGAGCTCGAGTACTCCGCCTCGGGGATCATGGGCGGCCAGTACCCCGCGGCCTACGTCAAACATCACATCGATCGACTGCATACTCCCGGAGCGCTCCGACTGCTCGACCTCGAGCTCTCCGGTCCTGACGAGATCCTTCCCGGAGTCGTCTGCGAGGCGGCAGGGGGCCACACCGAGGGCTCGATGAACATCAACGTCGAAACCGCCGAAGGGGTCGCCTGCATCTGCGGGGACGTGATCTACGACGTCCAGAATCAGATCGTCGACCCGATCTACCAGGTGCTCGACCACGAGCCGCAGTCGACGGGAAACCAGGGGACGTCGAAGCGCGAGGAGCGAGCCGCGATCAAGAAGGCCCTGAACTCGGGGACATTTGTCCTGCCGCTCCACGACTGGCCAGCCCGCGTCGAAAGTGGCCGGATCATCTCGCGGCTCGTCGGCGACTCCGTTCCTGGACCGGAGCAGGCGGTCGAGCACAGGACGACCGCAGAGACGCGCGAGATGGGGCTTGGCGCCGGGCGGTTCTGGGTGTGACGCGGCCAGGCCGGTTCGACGGGCGCGTCTGTCTGGTCACCGGCGGCGGCCGGGGGATCGGGCGGGGCATCGCGCTCGCGCTCGCCGAAGAGGGTGCGTCGGTCGGAGTCGTCGCCCGCACCCCGGCCCAGTGCGAGTCCGTTGCCGCCGAGATCGGCGTCCGGGGACTCGCCCTTCCGGCCGACGTCACCGACCCGGCTACCTGCGAAGCGGCAGTTGCGGCACTCAGGGAGGGGTTCGGCCGAGTCTCGACCGTCGTCAACGCCGCCGGCATCTCGCCCGTCCGACAGCGCACTGAGCTGCACGATGTCGACGCCTGGCGCCAGATCCTCGAGGTGAACCTGACGGGCGCCTACCTGATGACGCGTGCAGCCGCGCCCCAGCTTCTCGACGGCGGCGGCGCTGTCGTCATGGTCTCCAGCGTCACAGGAGCGGTCGCGAGCCCGCGAATCGCAGCCTACGGCGCCTCGAAAGCGGCACTGACGCAGTTGACCCGGACACTAGCCCGGGAATGGGCTGACCGCGGCGTGCGGGTCAACGCGATCTCACCCGGCTACGTCGAAACCGACATGACAGAGGGCCTCCTGGCGGTCGAGAAGCTGCGATCCTCAATCATCGACGCGACGCCGATGCAACGCCTCGGGACGATCGCGGAGGTCGTGGCGCCCGCGCTCTTCCTCGCGTCGGACGAGGCCTCGTTCATCACCGGTGCCAACCTCTTGGTCGACGGAGGGATGGCGTCGTAGCCCTGGTTTCGGCGTGCCAAACCGGGGCCACCCTTGCCTCCTCCCGGTCAGAGGCCTGATGTAGGAATAACTGCACGTCTGGATGAGCGCCTGCACGCGGCGGCTCCCCGGACGCACGGACATTCCTACATCAAGCCTCATCCTATCGAGCGAAAGCGCGCGTGAGGTTCGCGTATCGTGGCAGAACCGTGCCGAGAGTGTGTCGAGACTGCGCCGTTCCCAGTTGGACGCGATGAGCGGCGAGGTGACGTACCTCGAGGCGATTCGCGCGGCACTCGCCGATGCGCTCCGAGAAGACGACCGTGTGTTCTTGCTCGGCGAGGACATCGGCCACTTCGGCGGCGCGTTCGGCGTGACCAAGGGCCTCTTCGAGGAGTTCGGCGAAGAGCGGATCATGGACACGCCGATCGCCGAGGAGGGCTTCGTCGGCGCCGCGATCGGCGCCGCGTGGATGGGCGAGCGGCCGGTCGTCGAGCTGCAATTCGCCGATTTCATCAGCTGTCCCTTCGACGCGATCGTGACGGTCGCGGCGAAGACGCACTGGCGCTCGGGCCAGCGAATCCCGCTGGTGATCCGCGCGCCGTTCGGCGGAGGCGTGCGCGGCGGGCCGTTCCACTCCCAGTGTCCGGAAGGCTGGTTCATCGGCCAGCCCGGTCTCAAGGTCGTCTGCCCCGGATCCGTCGAGGACGCCTACGGCCTCCTTCGCTCCGCAATCGAGGATGACGACCCTGTCATCTATTTCGAGCACAAGGCGCTCTATCGCCGGCTGAAGGGCAAGCTCCCCGACCCCGAACAACGGACGCCGCTCGGCAGGGCACGGGTCGTCCGCTCGGGGTCCGACGCGACGATCGTCACGTACTCAGCCGGGGTCGGCCTCGCAATCGAGGCCGCGGCCGGGCTCGACATCGAGGTGCTCGACCTGCGCACGGTCTGGCCGCTCGACGCGGATGCGGTGCTCGAGTCGATCGCAAGGACGTCGAAGCTCATGATGCTGCAGGAGGCGACCCGGGCGACCGGTGTGGCCGGGCAGGTCTTGAGCCTCGTCAGCCGGGAGGGCTTCGAGCTCCTCGATGCACCTCCTGTGCTCGTTGCCCCGCCCGATACACCCGTGCCGTTCGCCCCCGAGCTCGAGGATGCCTACCAGCCGTCCGCCGCGACCGTCCGCCAGAGCCTGGAGCACCTTCTTGCCTACTGACGACTCGATGCAGAAAGACGAGATCGCTGCGGCGATCGAGGCACCCGGGGTTCCCAGCGAGGCGAGGCTCGGGCTTTTCCGGCTGATGCTGCTGCAGCGTCTGACCGAGGAGCGCATCGTCGCGCTGTACCGTCAGGGTCGGATCTCCGGCAGCGTCTACACCGGCTTCATGCAGGAAGCCGTCGCCGCGGGCGCAGGCCTCGCCCTCGGGCCGGACGACGTCGTCGCACCTCTGAACCGCGAGCTCGCCTGCCACTTCGCACGTGGCGCTACCGTCGCCGACGCGCTGAAGAACTTCCTCGGCAAGGGAGACGGCCCGACGTTCGGGCGCGACGGCAACATGCACTTCGGCGCGCCCGCGAAGGGCGTCTTCCCGCTGGTCTCGATGCTCGGTGACCTTTGCCCGGTCGTCGTCGGCGCCGCCCTCGCCTTCAAGCGGCGAGGGGAGCCGCGAGTCGCGATGACGTTCTGGGGCGACGGCGCGATGTCGACGGGCGACGTCCACGAGGGAATGAACCTCGCCGGCGTCTGGCGAGTGCCCGCGGTCTTCGTCATCCAATCGAATCACTACGCCTACTCGACACCGACCGAGCGCCAGATGGTGAACACGACGATCTCGGAGCGGATCGAGGGCGGCTGGAGCATCCCCTGCGGCAGGGTCGACGGAATGGACGCGCTCGCCGTCTACGAGAGTGTCCACGCGGCGGTCGAGCGAGCACGACGTGGCGAAGGGCCGCAGGCCGTCGAGGCCCTGACGTTGCGCGGCCACGGCCACGCGGCGCACGACGACGCTCGCTACGTCGCCGCCGAGCTCCGCGCACGCTACGCCGACCCGATCGAACGGCTCGCCGTGCGCCTGCGCCTCGATGGCCTGACCGAGGAGGCGATCGACGGCCACAGGCGCGCCGCCGCGGACGAGGTCGCGGCAGGACTCGCCGAGGCCGAAGCGGCGCCCGCGCCCGATCCGGCTACGCTCGAGGAAGGCGTCTACGCCACGCCGATCGGCCGATGAGTGGCGTGGCCGACATCGGGCTAGTCGGCTTGGCGGTAATGGGTCAGAACCTGGTGCTGAACATGGACGACCACGGGTACCGGGTTGCCGTCTTCAACCGCACCACGGCGAAGGTCAACGAATTCCTGGCCGGGCCTGCCGCAGGCACTGGCGTGATCGCCACACACTCCCTGGAGGAGCTCGCCGCCAGCCTCAGCCGGCCACGTCGTGTGATGCTCATGGTGAAGGCCGGAGACGCCGTCGACGCGACGATCACCCAGGTGTTGCCGTACCTGGAGCCGGGCGACATCGTCATCGACGGCGGCAACTCGAACTTCGTCGACTCGATTCGCCGCGAGCGCGAGCTCCGGGATCGCGGCCTCCTGTTCGTCGGTACGGGGATCTCCGGCGGCGAGGAGGGCGCGCGGCACGGGCCGTCGATCATGCCGGGAGGATCGCCCGCTGCATGGCCGCTCGTCAGAGAGATCTTCCAGGCGATCGCCGCGAAAGTCGACGGTGACACACCCTGCTGCGACTGGGTCGGAGAGGGGGGTGCCGGTCACTACGTGAAGATGGTGCACAACGGGATCGAGTACGGCGACATGCAGCTGATCGCCGAGGCGTACGACCTGCTGCTGTCGGTGGCGGGCCTCTCCCACGAAGAGCTCCACGACGTGTTCGACGAGTGGAACCGCGGCAAGCTCGACTCCTACCTGATCGAGATCACCCGCGACATCATGGGATTCCGCGACGCGAACGGCGAGCCGCTCGTAGAGAAGATCGTCGACTCGGCCGGGCAGAAAGGAACCGGCAAGTGGACAGCGATCTCGGCCCTCGAGCTCGGCATGCCGATGACCCTCGTCGCCGAGGCCGTCTTCGCCAGGATCCTCTCCGCCTTGAAGGACGAGCGCGCTGCTGCCTCCCGTCTTCTCGCTCAGCCGCCCACCATGGCTCCCTGCGGCACCGGTTTCGTTGACGACGTGCGTGACGCGCTCTACGCGTCGAAGATCGTCTCCTACTCGCAAGGGTTCATGCTCTTTCGCGAAGCTGCAGTCGAATACGGGTGGAACCTCAACTACGGCGGGATCGCGCTCATGTGGCGCGGCGGCTGCATCATCAGATCGGCCTTCCTCGGTGAGATCAAGGAGGCGTTCGAACGCGACCCGGAGCTGGCGAATCTCCTGCTCGATCCGTACTTCCGCGACGAGGTCGCCGGAGCCGAGCCTGGCTGGCGCCGCGCGACGTCAGCGGCGATCGGCTCCGGGGTGCCGGTTCCCGCGTATTCATCGGCGCTGGCGTTCTTCGACGGCTACCGCAGACAGCGCCTGCCCGCGAACCTCATCCAGGCGCAGCGCGACTACTTCGGCGCCCACACCTACGAGCGGGTCGACCGGCCCCGGGGTGAGTGGTTCCACACCGACTGGTCCGGCACCGGCGGTGCGGCGACGTCGGGGAGCTACTCGGCCTGACCAGTTCCATGGAGCTGACGAGCGATGACAGGCCTGGTCACACGCCAGCGTGCGCCTCGGTCACGCCACCCTCGCCATCGAAGCGAAGGACTCGGTTGGCGACCTTGTCGATGAAGAACCGGTCATGGCTCACCATCAGCACGGCGCCGGGGAAGTGAGCCAGCGCCCGTTCCATCACCTGGGTGCTCTGCATGTCGAGGTGATTCGTGGGCTCGTCGAGAATGATGACTCCCGCACCGGAGAGAAGACATTGGGCGAGCGCAACACGTGCGGCCTCGCCACCGGAGAGCTGCCCGATCTTGGTCGCACGAGCCATCTCGGAGAACTGGAAGAGGCCGAGGAACCGATTGACCGACTTCTTGGTCGCGTGAAGCGCAAGGCTGTCGGGCATGGCGGAAACGGCGTGGCCGACGGTGTCGTCGAGATCGAGCTCATCGACCAGCTGGTTGAACGAGACGTAGGTAGTGCCGCTGGTCCAGCGGATCTCGCCCCTGGAAGTCACGGGAAGCGCTCCTGAGAGCGCGGCGAGCAGGGTGGTCTTGCCGCAACCGTTGGGACCGACGATCGCGATCCGGTCGCCGCGGCGGACATCGAAGTCGAGGCCCTCGAACAAGGCGCGCCCATCGAAGGCCACGCCGAGGCCGGTGACTTCACACAGCTCGTCCTTCACGCGCAAGCCCCCATAGATGTCGGTCACGATCTGATCGACCGGGCGGGGCGATCCGCTCTTCTTGACCTTCGCCAGGCGTCGCCGCAGCGCCGGGCTCGGATTCCTCGCCAGTTCCTTGCGGTTCGAGATCGCCTCTTGT
>JBBQXH010000107.1:0-8233 GCA_038209835.1 Gaiellales bacterium
CGCGAACCACATGTCAGGCGACTTGCTCACGGTCGCGCCCGACGCGGCGTTACGCGACGCTGCCGGCGCGATGCACGGCCGCGGTGTCGGCGCGGTGCTGGTGCTCGACGGCGGGAGGCTCGTGGGGATCCTGACCGAGCGGGACATGCTGCGCGCTGTCGCAACCGGTCACGAGCCGGACGAATCCGTCTCGGAGTGGATGATGCATCATCCCGAGACGATCGAGTCGACCGACACGACGGAGCACGCGGGCGTGCTCATGATCCACGGCGGGTTCCGCCACCTCCCCGTCGTCGATGGAGGAGAGCTCGTCGGCATCCTGTCGCTCCGCGACTTGATGCGCGTGGTGCTCGAGGACTCGGCGCCGCGCGGCGCCTGACTGGTTACGCGTGCGACCGACGGAGGACGATCGCGAGACACCGACGCTCGACGAGCTCACGGCGAGGGGCCTAGCACGAGTTGCGACGCGAAGCGCACCCCGAACCCGTCTGGGTCGAGGATCGTGAAGTCCCGTAGGCCGTAGTAGCGGTCTGCGATCGGCTGGACCACAGGCAAGTCCAGCAGGCGGGCCGCCGCCCAGAAAGCGTCCACCTCGGGGACCATGATCCGCATGTTCGCCTGAGGCGTCGAGGGCGGTGGAGGCAGATCGGGCCGCTGGTCGAGGAAGAGGCGGTGCCCCTCCCACGCGAGCTCCGCGAAGGTGGGCTCGGTACGCAGGACGGCGAAGCCGAAGCGGGTGTAGAAGTCGATCGACGTCGCGAGGCTCCGGACGAGGATCTCGGTCACGAGCTGCTCAGTCGCATGGACGTAGGTCGCGAGTGCGGGCGCGCAGACCGATACGTCGATGGGGCCGGCGAGGATCTCGCCGGCCTTTCTCGCCCAGCGCTCGGACATAGGGCATTTCGAGGTGGCGCCGGAGGTCACCATCGCTCAGCCATGTCTCGACGAGGACAAAGAGCGTCGGGTCGTCGACCGAGCGGTGGAGGTCGTACGCCAGGCATCCCGGCTCGGCGCGGGTCAGGTCGACGACCGGGGCGAGCTCCTCGAGCGCGATGTCCTCGAGGCCGGGTTTGACTCGGATCCCCGCCGTGACGACGACGGTCATTCCGGCGTGTCTCTCAGGAGGCCGGCTTCGATCGCGGCGACGAGCCCCGCGACGACGCCCGCGCGAGGCGCGAAGGTGTCGATCTCCGCGTACTCGTCCGGCGTGTGATCGTCGCCACCGACCGGCCCGAGACCGTCGAGGGTCGGGATTCCCGACCAGGCCGTCCAGGAGCCGTCGGAGACGCCTCCCGTCGCCGCCTCTCCGAAGCCGTGGTCGAGCCCGCGACCCAGTTCGATCGCAGCCGCCGCCATCGCGGCGACCTGCGGAGTTCGCTCGAGCGGCGGCGGCCCCCCGAGGTCTTCTTCGCGCAGGCCGATCTCCGGATAGCTCCCGAAGGCCCTGACCTGCTCCATTGCCCAATCGAGGTCGGCCGAGGTCGGGCCGCGCAGATCTCCGGTCAAGAAGGCCTTTCCCGGCACCGTGTTGACGCCGTGCCCGCCGTGCAGCTCGGTCACCTGGAACGTGAGGCCTTCTCTCGCGTGGTGGAGCTCGCCGAGGCGGAGTGCCTCGTGGCAAAGCGGCAGCACGGCGTTACGCCCGCCGTCAGGGTCGACTCCGGCGTGCGCCGGCCGTCCGCTCGCGTGGATCCTGAACCAGCGACCGCCTTTCCTCGCGGAGACGATCGACCCGTCGACGCGGCCGCACTCGAGGCAGAGGACCGCGTCGAAGCCGGCGAGGCGCTCGATCGTCAGCGGCGCCGCTGGGCGCGTTTCCTCGTCCGACGCCGAGACGAGCTCGACCAGGCCGAACGGGCGAGACCCGGCGGCGAGCAGCCGGGCTGCATGGGCGGCGACCGCGATCCCGCCCTTCATGTCGGCGACGCCCGGGCCGTAGCAGCGGGAGCCGTCTGAGCTGAACGGGCGCTCGGCAGCCGTTCCGATCGGGAAGACCGTGTCGTGGTGGCAGAGCAGCGCAACCCGCGAGTCGCCGCTTCCCTCGAGAGTGGCATGGAGGTAGACGCCCTTGTCCTCAGTCGGCACGAGCTCTGCCGTGAGCCCGTACTCCTCGACGCGCTCGGCCATCATCCCGGCGAGCCGGTCGAGCGGCTCGAGCGCACCGCCAGGCGTGTCGACGTTCACCCAGTCCGCGAGGTCGCGCAGCACGAGGTCGAGCTCTGCGCCGACGCCGGCCGTGACCCGGGCGGCCTCGTCGACGGCGATCGGAGGGAGCGTCAGCCGCACCAGCGCGACGCTATCAGCGCGATCGTGACGGCCGTGTCTCGCATCGAGGCTATGTCGACCCACTCGTCGATCCCGTGAATCGCCCCGGCGGTTGGGCCGTAGCAGCAGCACGGGCCGGGGACGTACCGAGCGTCTGTCGTTGCGGTCGAGAGCTTGCGTCCCGGTGGGTCCGACCGGCCCTGGATATCCGAGTGGCAAGAGTCCACGAGCCGGATGAACGGATTGTCGAGATCATGATGGTAGGCGTGGCAGCGGAAGCCCTCGAACTCGACTTCGACTCCGGGTACCTCGCGCTCGACCGTCTCTCGAAGGAGGAGCTGCGCATCTGAAGGCTCGAGCTGGGGGCCGAAGCCGAGCCGGACGCGCATCGTCACCTGCGCCGGAACGGAGGAGGGCCAGACGCCGCCGTGGATCTCTCCCAAGTTGAGGTTGTACGGATGCGACGGTTCGTCTCGGTTCAGCACCTCTTCGAGCGCACGGAGTGCGACCACCGTGTACAGGATCCGGTCGACCGGCGCGCCTGTCGGGTCGGCGACTGCGGCGTGGGCGCCGTCGCTTCTCGCCGTGAGCCGAGCCCAGATCACGCCCACTCCGGCATGGTGGACACGGAGGTCGGTCGGCTCGCCGATCAGGGTTCCGTCGGCGTCGTAGCCGGCCTGGAGAACCGCGCGCATGCCGTTCCCGCCGCTCTCCTCCTCGATCACTGACGTAAACACGATGTCGCCCTTCGGGCGCCCGGCGACCTCGAGGAGCGCCTCGATGCCGACGAGGTATGCAGCGACGCCCGCTTTCATGTCGCCCGCGCCACGACCCCAGATCCGCCCGCCCGCGATTTCGCCCTCCCACGGATCGTGTGTCCAGCGCTCGGCGGCCTCGACGGGGACGACATCGACGTGGCCGGAGAGGTGCAGGGAGCTGCCGCCGCCCGTTCCCGGCAGACGGCCGGCGACGCACGTCCGCCCGTCATAGGGAAGGATGGGGTAACCCGCATGCGGGTCTCGCAGCGCCTCGGTCGCGTCTGGCTGGATGCGCTCGGTCTCGAAGCCAAGGCGTCGGAGCCGATCCTCGACGATCCGCTGAGCTCCCTCTTCAGCCCCGAGCAGCGAGCGCTCTCGCACGAGTTGCGCAGTGAGGTCGCAGAGGTCATCGAGGCGGTCGTCGACCGCAGGCTTGATTGTGTCCAGCACGGCTGCCAATGATAGAACCGCTGACGCGAGTGAATCCAAAGGAGGGTCGATGATCGACGTACTTATCTTCGGAGACGACAGATGCTCGGCGCTCCGAAACGAGATCCCTCTCCCGATGCCGGACCCGGTCGGCTTCCTGGAAGCCGGGGAGTCGAAGTACATTCTCGGCGGGTCGCTGGATGTTCCGAGGCTGCGGGCGCTCGGGATCGCCGAGGTGGTCTCCTTCGAGGAGCTCGGACTCGGTCAGGTTCTGGGAGCGGGCATGAGCCTGCCGGACGCGTTCCGCGAGCTGACGCTCCGCGCCTGCAGGCGATTCGGGTTGACTGAAGCGGTCGTGCCGGCCGACTTTCCGCTGGCTCTCGCTGACTTCCTGCGGGACGGCGGGGTCTCGGTCCGGGCCGACGGTGCCATGTTCGACCTGCGCCGCCGCTCGAAGACGCCGGCGCAGCTCGAGGGCATCCGTCGGGCGCAGCACGCGGCAGAGCTCGCGATGGCCCACATCCGCCGCCGCCTTGGCGAGGGGGACGAGCTCACGGCGGAGGGCCTCAGGGCCGAGGCGCGGACGATCTTCGTCGAGAACGGCGCCATCCCGCACGACATGCTGGTAATCGCGGCCGGGGCGCACGGAGCCGACCCGCACGACGAGGGCTGTGGCGTGATCCCGGCCGGCGTCCCGGTCGTCGTCGACATCTTCCCGCGCGACATGGCGTCGGGATGCTGGGGCGACATCACACGGACGTTCTGCATCGGCGAGCCACCAGATGAGCTTGCCGAGTGGCACCGGGTCGTCCGCGAGGCCCAGCTGAAGGCGATGGAGGTAGTCCGTCCCGGCATCTCGGCCGGTGATCCGTACGCCGTCGCGAGCGACGTGCTCGAGGCTGCCGGATATGCCACCCGCCGCACGGTCGGGGAGGGCGAGATCCTCGAGGAGGGGTTCGTTCACTACCTCGGGCACGGGCTCGGGCTCGAGCTCCACGAGGCGCCGACGCTCGATGACGGAGGCGAGACCCTCGTCGTCGGCGACGTGATCACGATCGAGCCTGGCCTCTATCGCCCGGGGTTCGGGGGCTGTCGGATCGAGGACGTCGTCGTCGTCACGGAGGGCGGCTACGCGCTCCTCACGGACTCGCCGTACGAACTCGTCGTGTAGCGCTACGCAGCGAGTGCGAGGACCAGCGCGCGCACCGGAGCCTCCGACGAGCGGCAGGTCGTGATAGAAACCGGGCATGCCGAACCTCCTCGCGAACGGTCTCGAACTCTCCTACCGGATCGACGGCGAAGGGCCCGAGACGCTCGTTCTCGTCAACGGCCTCGCCGACGCCAAGGAGAGCTGGGAGGCGCAGTTCCCGGCGTTCGCCGATCGCTACCGCGTCGTCAGCTACGACAACCGGGGCGTGGGCGAGTCACCGACTCCGCCCGGCCCCTACACCACCGCGCAGATGGCGGAGGATCTCGCCGGGCTCGCCGACGGGCTCGAGCTCGACCGCTTCCACCTCGTGGGAGTCTCGATGGGCGGGATGATCGCGCAGGAGTACGCAATCGGGCATCCTGACCGGCTGCTGTCCGCCTCGTTCTGCTGCACGTACTCGTATCCGGGCCCGTTCTGCCTGCGGATGTTCTCGTGCTGGCGCGACCTCGTCCCGCATCTGGGGGTCGGCTTCACGCAGCGCGAGGTCATCCTCTGGGCATTCACGACCGACTTCTTCGAGGAGCAGGAGGAGACGGTGAAGGAGATCGAGGAGCTGATGGCCGCCAACCCGCAGCCACCGGAGGGGTACCTCGCCCAGCTCTCCGCCATCGAGACACACGACACGCGCGGCCGGCTGTCAGCGGTGACGTGTCCGGCGATGACGTTGATCGGGGAGGAGGACATCCTCATCTACCCGAAGCTCTCACGACGTCTCCACGACGAGCTCCCGCACTCGACCTGGGTTGAGGTTCCCGGAGGCCACGCGTGTCTCTGGGAGTACCCGGACGAGTTCAACCGCGCGGTGCTTGACTTCCTCGCCGGCCTGTCCGGCTGAGCGCCAGAACCAGGTCTTCCCAGCCCTCCTGCGAAGGGCATTGTCGGAGCAACGCGTCGATTCCGCGAACGATCGCGTCGAACTCTCCGTGGTCGAAGCCCAAGACGAGCACGCACCCGGCATGCTGTCGACCGGCCTCGGCCCACTCGCGAAGAATCGGTGCAAAGTCGCGGCTGTTCCGCGTGATGAGGATTCGCCCCTCAGTCGTTGCGAGCGCGAGGACGTCCGTGTCGTCAAGCCCCTCCAGCATGATCTCTTCACTCAGTGCTAGGACGTCGTGACCGGACGTGCGAAGCACGCGTCCGATTCGCCGCCCTGAGAGATTCGCGTCGAGCAGGAGCACGCGGCGCTACGAGACAGGCGTTTCGGCTATCGAGACGAACGGGTAGAGCGTTTGGAACTCGTCAAGCGGCCGGCGATTCTCAGCGATCGCATCCCCGATCTCCTGCGGGTGGGCGTTCCTGTACGCGAGGGCGAGTGCGATCTGTCTAGGTGCCAGCTGCAGCTCCGAACCCGCCTCCTCAGGCGAGTTGTAGCTTTCGACGATCTCGACGATCTCCCACACGTCGAGTCCGGAGCCAATCACCCAGGGCCGCCGCCGGATGTCGTCTCCCCGGAACCCGATGCCTGGGAATCGCCTCGTCCGCGCAGCCTCCTCGGTCAGTGCTTCCACGATCGCGCTCTTCGACCGTCGCGTTCGTCGAGCCTCGGCCTCTACGAGCTGGTCGGTTGCCCTACTCAAGCGGACGCTGAACGGGTCACCCTTCGGCACCTTCTTCTGCGATCTCTGCGCCATGCGTTCAGAATAGCACCGGTTTCCTACACTGTAATCAGCGACGTAAGCGACGAAGCCTTCGCCCCAGCACGTCGTCCGCTTCCGAGAGTCCCATCAGCCCGTTCGGGCGCCGGTAGAGGACGAGGAGGATCACGACGGCTACGACGATCTGCGTGATTCCGGGGACGTCGATCTTGTCTTCGATCCGCCGCATGATCTCGAAGACCGCTGTGATGACGAACGCGCCGATGACGGCGCCTGAGACCGAGCCGAGGCCGCCGACAACCAGCATGGCCAGAAGCCCGAACGTCAGCGAGAAGAAGAACTGCCTCGGGCCGAACGCGATGTTGTACTGAGCCCAAAGAGCGCCGCCCATCCCCATCAGCGCGCCGGACAGCGTCCAGGCCCACCAGCGCAGACGCACGACGTTCGAGCCGAGAGCCTCGGCGGCGAGTGAGTCGGTGCGGCTGGCCCGAAGCTCGAGTCCCGGGTTCGATTCGCGATAGAGGCGGCAGATCGCGATCGTGACGACGGCGAAGACGAGCGCCGACCACACGGTCGTCGAGCGTGGGATCCCGAAGAGACCGGTCGATCCGCGCGTGATGCCTTCCCAGTTGTCGAAGACGACGAACAGGATCACGAGCACGCCGATCGTCGCCATCGCCATCGCGCTCTCGCGCATGCGCGTCAGCGCGAGTCCGATCACCGAGGCGACGATCGCGCCGGCGGCAGCCGCGATTAGGACTGCAGGTACGAACGAGACCGTGTGGTTCGCGATGAACCCAGGCAGCGATGGCATCAGGCTTGCCTTGATCGCCGCGGGGATCGTGACCATCGCGGCGACATAGGCGCCGACGCCCATGAAGCCGACATGGCCGAAGCTGACGATTCCGGAGTTCCCGGAGAACGACTGAATCGCGAGCACGAGGACGAGCGAGATCATGAAGTTGACGATCACGCGGAGATCGGCAGGGCTTGCGAGCGCGTTCCCGAGTACGGCGATCACGAGCAGCGGCACGGCGAAGAGCGCAGTCCCGCGTCCGGTGCGGAGCAGGCGCCGTCTCATCGCGCCTCGGAGGGGCGCACGAGCAACCCGTCGGGCCGGAAGTAAAGGATCGCGATAACGATCGCGAGCGCGAACGCGTCGCGGAATCCGAGCACGTTGTTCGGCAGCGAAGCGTCGAGTCCGACCTCGATCGCCGCGAGCACGAAGCCGCCGACGACCGCTCCTGTGAGCGAGCCGAGGCCGCCGATGACGCTGGCGATGAACGCCTTCAGCACCGGGATGAACCCCATCGCCGGCTCCACCGTCCCGCGGCGCGCGAGAATGAAGATCGCCGCCACACCCGCAAGCGCGCCGGAGATGGCGAACGCCACCGCGATGACCCGGTTTGCCGGGATCCCCATCAGCCGCGTCACCTGAAAGTCCTGCGCGGCCGCGAGCATCCCGAGTCCCTGTGTCGATCGGCGCAGGAAGATCGTCAGTACGCCGAGCGAGGCGAAGCACGTCAGCGTCGTGATCACCTGCAGCCAGCCGATCGTGAACGGGCCGATGTGGATGGCCTCGTTGAAGACATTCGGGAGCGGGACACCTTTCTGCCTCGGCGAGACCGCGGCCAGGAAGAAGTTCTGGATGATCACGCTGATCGCAAAGCTCGCGAAGAGCAATGTGATGAAGCTCGCACCTCGTAACGGTCGGAAGGCGATCCGCTCCATCAGGACGGCGGCGATCGAGGCAGCCGCGATCGCGGAGATCACCTGCACCCAGAACGGCCACCCCTGGCGGTTCTCGAGGTACATGGTGTACGCGGCGATCGTCACGAGCTCGCCGTGGGCGAAGTTGACGAGGCCGAGAATCGAAAAAACCATGGCAAGCCCGAGGGCGAGCAGCGCATACGTCGATCCAAGCGACAGGGCGTTGATGAGCTGCTGGACGGCCTCCTGGCCGGCATCGGCCAGCA
>JBBQXH010000108.1:0-8219 GCA_038209835.1 Gaiellales bacterium
GTGCGCGAGACGCTCGACGTGCTCAACCGGGTCTTCGGCTACCGGCCGTGCGAGGGTCCGCAGCCGGGACGCCACTCGGGCATCCCGTGTCTCGATTACCACATCGAGCGCTGCCTCGCGCCCTGCGTCGGGTACGTGTCCAAGGAGGCTTACGGCGAGCTCATCGACGGCGTAATCCAGTTTCTCTCCGGCGAGACGGTTCCGATCCAGCGCGAGCTGGAGGCGAAGATGCATGACGCGGCCGATCGTCAATCCTTCGAGGAGGCGGCCCGGTACCGGAACCGGCTGTTCGCGATCCGCCATCTCGCGGAGCGTCAGGGCGCGGACCGCCGCGATCTCGGCACCGTCGACGTGATCGGAATCTCAGCCCGTGGCGATGTCGCCGCGGTCCAGGTCTTCCCGCTTCGCGACGGGCGTCTCGTCGATCGTCACGGCTTCACTCTCGAGAACGTTGCAGGCCAGGATACGCCGACGCTCCTCGAGGCGTTCTGTCTCGAGTATTACGGCAGCGCTCCGAGCGTCCCGCCGCTCGTCGTTGTTCCGCCGGGAATCGACGATACCGAGGCGCTCGCCGACTTCCTGTCGCGCTGTCGTGGGTCGAGGGTCGAGGTGCGCACGGCCCAGCGCGGCGAGAAGCGACGTGTCCAGGAGCTGGCGCAACGCAACGCGGACCTCGCGCTCGTTGACGAAGAACATGCAGCCGAGCGAAAGCGTCTCCGCCGGATCGAGGCGCTGGAGGAGCTCCGGGAGGCCCTGAACCTCGAGAGCCTGCCGATTCGCATCGAGTGCTTCGACATCTCGAACATCCAGGACGAGTCACCCGTCGGCTCGATGGTCGTCTTCCAGGACGCGGTGCCGAAGAAGGCGCACTACCGGAAGTTCGGGATCCGTCACACGGGAGGCCAGGACGACTTCGCGATGATGGGCGAGGTCGTTGCCCGCCGCTTCGCCCGGCTCGTCCCGGCGACGGCCGGCGAGTACGACGAGGGGTTCGCGGGCACGCCGAACCTCGTCGTGATCGACGGGGGCAAGGGGCAGCTCTCCGCGGCGCTCGAGGCGATGCAGGCCTATGACCTCCCGCGGGTTGCGGCGATCTCGCTCGCGAAGCGCGTGGAGGAGGTGTTCGTACCTGGCCGCTCAGAGCCTATCGTCCTCGAGAAGGGCTCGGCGGGCCTGCAGCTTCTGCAGCGGATCAGGGACGAGGCACACCGGTTCGCGCTCGACTTCCACCGGACGCGCCGTGACGCGCGTGCCAAGGAGTCGATCCTCGACGCGCTCCCGGGCGTCGGCCCGCACAGGAAGCGCGCCCTGATCCGCCATTTCGGCTCGTCGGAGCGTCTTGTCGCAGCGACGAGGGCCGAGCTCGAGGGCGTTCCAGGCGTTCCGGCGAAGACAGGGCGCCAGATCTACGCTGCGCTCCACAAGACCGGGCGGGCGTGACGAAGGGCGCCTACTCGGACTCCAGGAACGGGTAGCGGTAGTCCGATGGAGGGACGAACGTCTCCTTGATCGTCCGCGGCGAGACCCAGCGGATGAGGTTCCACATCGAGCCGGCCTTATCGTTCGTCCCCGATGCTCGCGAGCCGCCGAACGGCTGCTGGCCGACGACGGCGCCTGTCGGCTTGTCGTTCAGGTAGACGTTCCCGGCGGCGTAGCGGAGACGCTCGGAGGCGTGCCTGAGCGCGTACCGATCTCCGGAGAAGATCGCGCCGGTCAGGGCGTAGGGCGCGGTCTCATCGACGAGCTCGAGCGTGTCCTCGAAGTCGTTCTCGGGGTACACGTAGCAGGTGAGCACTGGCCCGAACAGCTCGTCGCGCAGAAGGCGGAAGCCCGGGTCTCGGGTCTCGATGACGGTCGGCTCGACGAAGTAGCCGACGGTGTCGTCAACCGTGCCGCCGACAACGACCTCGCTGTCCGGGTGGGCGCGTGCCTCCTCGATCGCGTCGCGCTGGGTCCGGAACGAGCTCTCGTCGATCACCGCGCCCATGAAGTTCGTGAAGTCGGTGACGTCGCCCGTCTTGATCGTCGCGGTCTCCTCGGCCAGCCGCTCCCGAAGCCTAGGCCAGAGGTTCGACGGGGCGTAGACCCGTGATGCGGCCGAGCATTTCTGGCCCTGGTACTCGAAGGCGCCGCGCAGGATCGCTGCCGCCACCTCGTCCACGTCAGCCGAGGGGTGCGCGAGAATGAAGTCCTTCCCGCCGGTCTCCCCGACGATCCGCGGATAGTTGCGATAGCGCTCGATACTCCCCCCGATCTCGCGCCAGATGCCCTGGAACACAGGCGTCGAGCCGGTGAAATGGACGCCGGCGAGCTCCGGGTGTGAAAGCGCGGGCGCACCGATCTCCGCCCCGGAGCCGTACACGAGGTTGATCACACCGGGAGGAAGGCCCGCCTCCTCGAGCAGCCGCATCGTGTAGTAGGCCGAGAGCATCGCGGTCGAGGCCGGTTTCCAGACCACGGTGCAACCCATGAGCACAGGGGATGTGGTCAGATTCGCGCCGATCGCGGTGAAGTTGAAGGGGCTCACGGCGAACACGAACCCCTCGAGGGGGCGGTACTCGAGCCGGTTCCAGACACCCGGCGAGGAGATGGGTTGCTCCTCGTAGATGCGGGTCAGGTAGCTCGCGTTGAATCGGAAGAAGTCGATCGTCTCGCACGCGGCGTCGATCTCCGCCTGGTGCGCCGTTTTGGACTGTCCGAGAATGGTCGCGGCGTTGAGCGTGTCACGCCAGGGACCGGCGAGAAGCTCGGCAGCCCGCAGGAGCACCGCGACACGCTCTTCCCACGGGGTTCTGCTCCAGTCCTGCCAGGCATCGCGTGCCGCCTCGATCGCCTGGGCGACCTCGTCTGCGCCGCCCTGGTGGACATCGGCGAGGACGTGGCCCGACCGGTGCGGCATCACTGCGGACCGCAGCTTTCCTGTCCGGATCTCACGCCCCCCGATGATGCAGGGGATGTCGATCCGCTCGGCTTGCATCTCCTCGAGCCTGGCCTTGAGGCTCGCAAGCTAGGGACCGACGGCCGCATACGAGCGGATCGGCTCGTTGACCGGAGGCGGCGGGCGAAAGATCCCTGGCGCGCTCATGCTGCGATGGTACTCTCGCACCGGCGGTGGGAGTCAAGGCATTCCGCTACGCAGCGCCCGGTTGGGGAGTCGGCGAGGTCTGGCTCGACGGCGATCGGGTCGTGTGGCACGAGGCGCCTCGGGCCGGGGATGCCCCGCCGCCCCTAGCTCGGTCGCATCCGCTCGCCGACCGGCTGAGCGCCTACTTCGCGGGCGAGGCCGTCGAGTTCGACGACGTCGAGATCGACCTCGAGGAATACTCGCCATTTCATCGCGACCTGGCCTGTGCGCTGCGGTCGGTCGGTCGCGGCCAGGTCGTGTCCTACGGCGAGCTGGCCGCTCTCGCCGGCCGCCCCGGCGCGCAGCGGGCGGCCGGATCCTTCTGTGCCCGCAACAGGATGGCGATCATCGTCCCCTGCCATCGTGTGGTATCCGCAACGGGCCTCGGGTCGTACGGCGATCTGGGGGTCGGATACAAGCGTCGGCTGCTCGAGCTCGAAGGCTGGTCCGAGAGTCATGTCGCTCTCTGAGAGCGTCCGGTCGGAGCTCGCCGCGATCGATCCGTCCAAGGGCTGTTGCCGGCTTGCCGAGCTCTCGGCTCTCGCACGAGTTGCAGGCACCGTTCATCTCGGGCGCGGAGGGAGCATCGCTCTTCACCTCGAGGTCGGGAGCCCTGCGGTGGCGCGGCGCGCGTTCTCCCTCCTCCGCGGCTTCGGGGTCGCTGCCGAGATCAGGACGTACCGGCGTCGGGCGTTTGGACGCGAGCCCCGCTTCGAGCTCCATCTCGGCGAGGATCCTCGAACCCTCCAGCTCCTGAACGAGGCAGGGGTGCTCGACGCCCGGCTCGCTCCCCGGAGCGACCCTCCTCGACGAGTCGTTGCGAGTTCGTGCTGTCGAGCGGCCTATCTCCGCGGTGCATTTCTCGCGTCCGGCTCGGTGAGCGGGCCGCGAGATCCGCACCTGGAGTTCCGAGCAGCGACGCCAGAGGGGGCGGACCTCATCGTCGCGCTCGCGGCTGAGGAGGGGTTCGAGCTCTCGGCGACGGAGCGGGAGCGTCACGCGGTCACGTACGCCAAAGGGGGCGAGACGATCGCCGAGCTCCTCGGATTCATCGGCGCGCACGACGCGGCGCTCGCGCTCGAGGAAAGCGCAGTCGTCGGCGCCACCAGAGCGCGTGCGAACCGGCTCGCGAACGCCGACCACGCGAATCTCGTCCGCGTGACGCAGTCGGCCCAGGCCGAGGTGCGAGCGATCCGTCGCCTCGAGCGAAGTGGAGCGCTCGAGGCACTACCGCCCGAGCTCAGGCAGATAGCGGATTTGAGGCTCCGTCATCCCTCCCTGTCCGTCCGCGAGCTCGCGGCGAGGCTTCACCCGCCCTCCTCCAAGGCGGCGGCACATCGTCGGCTCAAGCGCCTCGAGCGGCTCGCTGGCGGAGTTTGAGCGATTCTGGCACGACGTCGGCACACATCCGACACGATTCGTGCGAGACACGCGCGGATACCGGCGCTACGCTGAAAAGCGGGTGGAGGCAAGGGGTGGCCCCGGCCCCAAAGCGACGGCCCAAGCCCTGCACCGGACACCGATAGAATCAGCCCGCCGGGAAAGCGACACGGGAGACTAAGAATGAGCGTTCGGGTGGGCATCAACGGGTTCGGGCGGATCGGGCGGAACTTCTTCCGCTCGGCGCTGAGTCAGGGGGCGGCCATCGATCTCGTCGCAGTCAACGATCTCGGCGATGCGGCGACCATGGCGCACCTCTTGAAATACGACTCCGTCCTCGGTCCCTTCGACCGCGCCGTCTCGGTTGGCGAGGGTGTGATCCGGGCAGGCGACGACGAGTTTCGCCTCCTCAACGAGCGGGATCCGGCGAAGCTGCCGTGGAAGGCTCTGGGTGTCGACGTCGTGCTCGAGTCCACCGGCCTCTTCACGAAGCGCGAGCAGGCGTCGCTTCATCTGGATGCCGGGGCGCAAAAGGTTGTAATCTCCGCGCCCGCGACGGATCCTGACGTGACCATCGTTCTCGGAGTCAACGACGACTCCTATGACAGGGAGCGCGACCGGATCATCTCGAACGCGTCGTGCACGACGAACTGCATCGGCCCCGTCGCGAAGGTCCTGCACGACAGCTTCGGCATCGAGTCCGGCTTCATGACGACCATCCACGCGTACACGAACGACCAGCAGATCCTCGACCTGCCGCACTCGGACCTGCGACGGGCTCGGGCGGCCGCGATCAACCTGATCCCGACCTCGACCGGGGCGGCCCGTGCGATCGGGCTGGTCATCCCCGAACTGAAGGGGAAGCTCGACGGGATCTCCATCCGCGCGCCCGTCGCGGACGGCTCGATCGTCGACTTCGTTGCGCATCTCTCGCGTGACGTCAGCGTCGACGAGGTCAACACCCGCTTCGCCGAGGTCGCGGACACCGGTCGGCTCGAGGGAATTCTGCGCTACACGGACGAGCCGATCGTCTCGTCGGACATCGTGGGCAGCCCGTACTCGTCGATCTTCGACTCCGGGCTGACGATGGCGCACGGGCGGGAGGTCAAGGTGTTCTCGTGGTACGACAACGAGTGGGGCTACTCGTCGCGCCTGGTCGATCTCGTTCAGAGGCTGCTGTGAGGGATCACCGGGGGAGAAGCTCCCTTTGGTGATCGAGCGTCGGGATCCCGGGTGAGCCTCCCTCGTTCCGTTCGGAACGCGGACGTTACCGGGAAGCACGTGCTCGTGCGAGCGGATCTGAACGTCCCGCTCGAGGATGGGCGTGTCGCCGACGACACACGTATCCGCGCGGCCTTGCCGACCCTCGAGCTCCTGCTCGACCGCGGAGCCGCCGAGGTCGTGGTCTGCTCGCACCTCGGGCGACCCGAGGGTGAGGATCCCACGTTGACGATGGCCCCGGTCGAGGCGCGGCTCCGCAGCCTGCTCTCCGATCCGCGTCTCCGCGTGCTCGAAAACACCCGCTTTCAGCCCGGCGAGACTTCGAACGACCCGGCGTTCGCCCGGGAGCTGGCGGCGGGGATGGACGTTTACGTGAACGACGCCTTCGGCTCCGCACACAGGGCACACGCATCGACGGAGGGAGTCGCTCACCTCCTGCCCGCCTACGCAGGCCTCCTGCTCGAGCAAGAACTCTGCGAGCTCGGACGGCTCCTCGAGGACCCCGAGCGGCCGTTCGTCGCGATCGTCGGGGGCGCCAAGGTCGACGACAAGATCGGCGTCCTGCGGAGACTCGCGGACGTCGCGGACGTCCTCCTGGTCGGTGGAAAGATGGCGGCCGAGCTTGCGGCACGAATGCCTCTCGGAGGCGCTGCGGAGGTGCTGCTCCCGACCGATGTCGTCGCCGCCGCCGGGTTCGAGCCCGACGCTGAGGCGGCCGTCGCGCCCGCCGACGCGATCCCCGAGGGTCGGCTCGGTCTCGACATCGGGCCCCAGACCCGCGCGAGCTTCGCGGAGCGCATCCGAGACGCCCGAACCGTGTTCTGGAACGGCCCGATGGGCGTCTTCGAATGGCCGCGATTCGCCGCCGGAACCGAAGCCGTCGCTCAGGCTGTCGCCTCGTGCTCAGGCTTCACGGTCGTCGGCGGCGGCGACTCCGTCCGCGCGGTCGAGGAGCTCGAGCTGGCCGGTCGCATCGACTGGATCTCGACCGGCGGCGGGGCATCGCTCGAGCTGCTCGAAGGGCGGTCGCTCCCCGGCGTCGCCGCGATCCCGGAGGGCTGAACCGTGCTCGTCGCCGGCAACTGGAAGATGTTCAAGGGCCCGTCCGCTGCGTCGACGTTCTGTACCAGCTTGGGCTCGGCCGTCGACGGCATCGCGGGTGTCGACGTCGTCGTGTGCGCACCGGACGTCTCGCTGCCAGCCGCTCTCGCTGCTCTCGACGGGAGCGGAATCGCCGTCTACGCGCAGAACGCGCACTGGCTCGAGAACGGGCCCTTCACCGGCGAGGTCGCGCCCGAGATGCTCGCCGAGGTCGGCGTCGCCGGCACGATCGTCGGCCATTCCGAGCGGCGGCAGTACTTCGGCGAGACCGACGAGACCGCAGCCCGCCGTGCCTCGCACGCGCTCGACGCGGGACTCGCCGTGATCGCGTGCGTGGGCGAGCGAGCGGACGAACGCGACGACGGGAGGATGGACGAAGTGCTTCACCGACAGGTCGGCGCGATCGCCGAGATCGCCGGGCCTCACTCGCGGTTGACGATCGCATACGAGCCGATCTGGGCGATCGGAACCGGCAGGACCGCCTCCCCCGATCAGGCGCAGGAAGCGCATGCGCTCATCCGTAGTCTGCTCGACGTTCCCGTCGTCTACGGCGGCTCCGTCAAGCCCGAGAACGCCGCGTCGCTCCTCGGACAGCCCGATGTGGGCGGGGCGCTCGTCGGCGGAGCCTCGCTCGACGTTGACTCCTTCGCAGCGATTTGCCTCAGCGCATCGAGTTCCCGCTCGTAGCGCTCATCGTCCTCGACGGCTGGGGCCTGGCTCCCCCTGGCCCCGGGAACGCGGTCGAGCTCGCGCAGACGCCGATCTTCGACGGTCTCTGGGAACGCTATCCGCATGCGACGCTCGAGGCCTCGGGCGAGGCCGTCGGGCTGCCGGACGGCCAGATGGGGAACTCCGAGGTGGGGCATCTCACGATCGGCTCCGGACGGATCATCGACCAGGACCTGATGCGTGTCACCAGGGCGATCGAAACGGGGGCCTTCTTCGAGAACCCGGCGCTCGTCGGCGCCATCACGCGGGCGAGAGAGCGGAACGGCAACGTCCACCTGATGGGGCTCGTCTCGTACGGCGGGGTGCACTCCCACATCGATCACGCGCGGGCTCTCTTCGACCTCGCCGGGCGCCAGGGAATGGCCGAGCGGACGGTCCTCCACGCCTTCACGGACGGCCGGGACGTCTCACCGCACGCCGCGGCGAGCGACCTCCAGGAGCTCGTCGACGGCGGGATACGGATCGGCACCGTCGTGGGCCGCTACTTCGCGATGGATCGCGACAACCGCTGGGAGCGGACCGACCGGGCGCTCGCTGCGATCGTCGCGGGAGAGGGAGTCCGCGCCGCCGATCCGGTGGGCGCGGTCGGGTCGAGCTACGCCGCCGGGGTAACCGACGAGTTCGTCGAGCCGATCGTCCTCCCAGGGCCGCGCCTTGCCGCCGA
>JBBQXH010000109.1:0-8194 GCA_038209835.1 Gaiellales bacterium
TCTCCCGCGAAGATCCGCCGGATCGTCTCAGCGTTCTCTGCCGGAGAGTCACCGGCCAGCTCGGAGGGCGCGCAGCGGGGGATCCCGAGCCCGAGCGGGTCGACCTCGTACTCGCGAACGCTCCCGCTGACCACCTCGGCGACGAGGTTCGGGCCGGTCGGGGACAGCTCGTCGATGCCGCCGGCGCCGTGGACGACGAACGCGTGCTCGGCCCCGAGCTGGAGCAGCACGTCTGCGATCGTCCGAACGAGATTGGGTGCGTAGACCCCGACGACCTGAGC
The DNA here is from genome assembly GCA_038209835.1 of Gaiellales bacterium. Classification (GTDB taxonomy): domain Bacteria; phylum Actinomycetota; class Thermoleophilia; order Gaiellales; family Gaiellaceae; genus JBBQXH01. The sequence goes on from JBBQXH010000109.1 coordinate 282, forward strand.
GCGGGCGCCCGCCGGATTGGTCAGCGGGCCGAGGACATTGAACACCGTCCGGGTCGCGAGCTCCCGGCGAATAGGCGCGGCGTGGCGCATCGCCGGGTGATGGGAGGGAGCGAAAAGAAACCCGAACCCGAGAGTGTCGATCGAGTCCTCGATCCGATCTGGGGGCAGCTCGAGCTCGAATCCGAGCGCCTCGAGAACATCGGCCGATCCGGACGCCGACGAGACTGCACGGTTCCCGTGCTTCGCCACGCCCGCACCGGCGGCGGCCGCGACCAGCGCCGCCGCGGTGGAGATGTTGAACGTGCGGGCACCGTCGCCGCCGGTGCCCGCGGTGTCGACCAGGTCGTCGCGCTTCGGGTGGACGGAGAGCACGTGGCCGCGCATCGCCTCCGCGCAGCCCGCGATCTCGTCGGGGGTCTCCCCCTTGATCCTCATGGCCACAAGAAACGCGCCCATCTGCGCAGGAGTCGCCTCGCCGCTCATGATCTGATCCATCACCTCGCGCGCCTCCGAGCGCGAGAGATCGCGGCCGTCCATGAGTCGGGGAAGGACGCGCTGGATCATCCGCGTCCGAGGAAACGCTTGCCGAGCTCGGGCCCGAGCGGGGTCAGGACCGACTCCGGATGGAACTGGATCCCGTCGACCCGGTACTCGCGGTGCCGGACTCCCATCACTTCACCATCCTCCGTCGTCGCACTGACCTCGAGCCCCTCCGGGACGCGCGCTGCGGCAAGCGAGTGATACCGCCCGGCCTCGAGCGGGCTCGGCAGCCCGGCGAAGATGCCGCGACCGTCGTGCTCGACGAGACTCGCCTTTCCGTGGACGAGGCGCTTTGCCTGACCGATCTCGCCACCGAATGCCTCGACGATCGCCTGATGGCCGAGGCAGACCCCGAGGATCGGCGTGGTCGGCGCAAGGCGCCTGACGATCGAGACGGTCGCGCCCGCATCGGCAGGACGGCCGGGACCAGGGGAGACGACGAGGTGGGTTGGGCTCATCGCCTCCGCCTCGTCAGCATCGAGCTTGTCGTTTCTGACGACTGTCACCTCGGCGCCGAGCTCCTGGAAGAGGTGCGCGAGGTTGTAGGTGAAGCTGTCGTAGTTGTCGACCAACAGGATCCGCTCGCTCACGAGGACGCCTCCGCGAGATCGATCGCGGCCTCGAGCGCCGCGAGCTTGTTCAGGCACTCGCGGTGCTCGGCTGCGGGGTCGGAGTCCGCCACGATGCCGCCACCCGCCTGGAGCATCGCCACGCCGTCGCGCAGGACGAGGGTGCGGATCGCGATGCACGCGTCGAGCGTCCCGCCGGGGAGGACGTACCCGACGGCACCGGCGTAGATGCCGCGCCGGTAGCCCTCGAGCTCGGAGATGATCTGCATCGCCCTGACCTTCGGGGCGCCCGAGACGGTTCCGGCCGGGAAGCAGGCTCGCAGGAGCGCGAACGGGCTCGCCTCGTCGCTCAACTCGCCGACGACCTCGGAGACGAGATGCGTGACGTGCGAGAAGCGCTCCGGCTGCATGAAGTGCTCGACGCGAACGGTCCCGGCACGACAGACGCGCGAGAGGTCGTTGCGCCCGAGGTCAACGAGCATCACGTGCTCGGCTCGATCCTTTTCTGAGGCGAGCAGCTCCTCCGCATCCCCCTCGCCGGGCTCGATCGTCCCGGCGATCGGGTTCAGGCTCGCTCGGGTCCCTTCGCACTTGACGACGGTCTCCGGCGAGGAACCGACCAGGGCGAGCCCTTCCAGCTCGAGGAGGAAGAGGTACGGCGAGGGATTCACCCGCCGGAGCGCCCGGTAGAGCTGCAGCGCGGATGCGGAGGTCGGTCGGAGCGCACGCTGTGCGACCACGATCTGGAAGGCGTCGCCCGCACGGATGTACGCCTTCGCGCGCCGCACGCGCCGCTCGTGCTCGGCCTGATCGGGGTGGCGCCGCAACGGCCCGGACACTCCTTCTGCGACGGCGGGCGGAGGAAGTGGCCCTTCCAGTCGCTTGGCGAGCTCGCCCGGGTCGCCGTAGACGACCTCGGCGATGCCACGCGGATGGTCGAAGCGCACGAGCGTGTCGACGACGATGAACTGGCTCTCCGGAAGGCCGGGGCCCTCGTCGGGGAGCGGTACGGTGGGCTCGAGCTTCGCGACGAAGTCGTATCCGAGGTATCCGACGACCGGCGCTGCGAGCGTCTCGGCCTCCTCGAAGGCGACGATTCGCGAGCCGCAGCCGACGAAGGAGTACCGGCCGAGGCGTCCGCGTTCGACCGACTCGAGGAGGAAGCTCCGCCCGCCCTCGCGCAGGCGCATGTACGCGCCGAGTGGGGTGATCAGGTCGGTCGGGATCTCGGTGGCGATCTGGGTCAACGTGTCCTCTGGTTGCGAGTGGTCAAACGAAAAAAGACCCTCCGGGGCGGAAGGTCTCGAGCGGAACAAGGCTGGTGTCGCCCCGGGTCCTAGGCGACGCTCCCGCTCCGCTCGCAGCGCCAGGCCCACCAGGTGCGGAGGAGGTTCGTCATCGAGCCGTCAGCGTACGTACGCGCCGGGTGGGCGTCAACCCAAGCCCGACCGGTACGCTCCCGCGCATGGCCCGAAGCGTCATCCTCGGGGCGTCGCGGACGCCCTTCGGGAAGTTCGCCGGAGGCCTTGCTCGCTTCCCCGCGGTCGATCTGGGAGGTCGCGCGATCCGCGCCGCGCTCGATCGCGCGGGCGTCCCCGACTCCGAGGTCGACTCCGTGATCATGGGCCAGGTCGTCCAGGCGGGCGCGGGCCAGATTCCGTCGCGGCAGGCGCAGATCATCGCGGGCCTTCCGAAGGAGATCCCGTCGGAGACGCTGAACAAGGTCTGCGCGTCGGGCATGCGAGCCGTCACGCTCGCCGACCAGATCATCCGAGCAGGCGACCAGCGGGTGATCGTCGCCGGCGGGATGGAATCGATGTCGCAGGCGCCGTTCCTCCTCCCGAAGGCGCGCTTCGGCTACCGGATGGGGAACGGCGAGATCATCGACGCGATGCTGCACGACGGGCTCGTCTCGACCTTCGATGGGCGGCACATGATCGAGCAGGCGTCGCTCGTCGCCCGCGAGCTCGGCATCAGCCGCGAGTCCCAGGACGCGTGGGCGCTCCGTTCCCACGAGCGCGCGGTCGCGGCAATCGACGCCGGCATCCTGGGCGAGGAGATCATCGCCGTCGAAGGCGTCGAAGACGACGAGGCCCCGCGGCGGGACACGTCGCTCGAGAAGCTCGGGAAGCTCCCGCCTGTGCTCGATCCCGAAGGCACGACGACGGTCGGGAACGCGCCTGGTCTCAACGACGGCGCCGCCGCGCTCGTGATCGCGAGCGAGGACTACGCGCGCGAGCGCGGCCTCGAGCCGCTCGCGACGATCGTGGCGAGCGCCTTCGCGGCGGACGACTTCGCCTATCTCGCGCGGACACCGGGCCTGGCAGGACAGCGCGCGCTCGACAAGATGGGAATCGGGATCGACGCAATCGATCGCGTCGAGATCAACGAGGCGTTCTGCTCGGTCGCCCTCCACTCGGCCCGGATGCTCGGCGCCGACCCCGAGCGCGTGAACGTCAACGGCGGAGCCGTCGCGCTTGGCCATCCGATCGGCGCCTCCGGTGCCCGGCTCGTCACGACCCTCGCATACGAGCTACGACGCCACGGCGGCGGGCTCGGTCTCGCGGCGATCTGCTCGGGCGGGGGCCAGGGCGACGCGATCGTGCTCGAGGCGGCGTGAAGCTCGAGCACGTGCTCGTCGTGGGCGCCGGCCAGATGGGAGCCGGGATCGCGCAGGTCGTCGCGGCGTCGGGGCGCCGCGTGACACTCGTTGATGCCGCGCCAGATGCTGTCGACCGGGGGCTCGCGGCGATCAGCCGGAGCCTCGAGAAGCTCGCTGCGAAAGGCTCGCCGCACGATCTCGGCGAGGTGCTCGCGAGGATCGGAACGGCCGACGACGTCGCTCCGGCAGACCTCATGATCGAGGCGATCGTCGAGGACGCGGACGCGAAAGAGGAGCTCTTCCGGCGGGCCGCCGGCGTCCTGCCTGCCGAAGCGATCCTCGCCTCGAACACCTCCTCGATTCCGATCACGCGGCTGGGAGCGGCGAGCGGGCGCCCGGACCGGGTCATTGGCATGCACTTCTTCAATCCCGTTCCCCTCATGGCGCTCGTCGAGGTCGTCCGGGGTCTCGAGACGTCAGACGAGACGGCCGCTGCGATCCTCGACCTCACCCGAGAGCTCGGGAAGACCCCGGCCGAGTCGCGCGATTTCCCCGGGTTCGTCGCCAACCGGATCCTGATGCCGCTCGTCAACGAGGCCGCCTACGCCGTCATGGAGGGTGTCGCCGAGCCGGAGGCGGTCGACACGATCGCGAAGCTCGGCCTCAACCATCCAATGGGCCCACTCGCCCTTGCCGACCTGATCGGCCTGGACACGTGTGTCTCGATCATGGAGGTTCTCCAGGAGGGTCTCGGCGACCAGAAGTACGCGCCCTGCCCACTGCTTCGCCAGTACGTGCAGGCGGGCAGGCTGGGCCGGAAGGCGGGCAGGGGGTTCCACACCTATGCCTAGGCGCGACGAGCCCGTTCGGCTGACGAAGATCTACACCCGTGGCGGCGACGCGGGGGAAACGAGCCTCGGCGACGGAACGAGGGTTCCGAAGACCGATGCGCGCATCGAAGCGTACGGGACAGTGGACGAGCTGAACTCGACCATCGGCCTCGTCCTCGCGGCCGGCCAGCCGGCCCGGATGGCGTCGTGGCTCGAGCGGATCCAGAACGAGCTCTTCGACCTGGGCGCCGACCTCTCTGTGCCGCTCGACGACCCGCGCGAACGGCTCCGCGTGACCGACGACCAGGTGGCATGGCTCGAGGAGAACTGTGACGTGGTCAATGAGGAGCTCGAGCCGCTCAAGAGCTTCGTTCTCCCTGGCGGGACTGAGGTCGCGGCCCGCCTCCATGTCGCCCGGGTGGTGTGCCGGCGAGCCGAGCGCCTCACGGTGTCACTGTCTGGCGAGGCGACGCTGAACCCGGCGGCGCTCGCCTATCTGAACAGGCTGTCAGATCTGCTCTTCATCCTCGCCCGCGGCGCCAACCACGAGGCCGGCGTCGAGGAGCCGCTCTGGAAGCCGGGTGGCTCGCGCGAGTAGTGGCTAGCGAGAGCCGAGGTCAGCGACCACGATCGTGACGTCGAGGCCGCGGAAGGCCGCCGGGGCGCCACTCGCGTAAATCGCAGCCAGCCCGATGTCGCGGAATCCGCCACCGAGCAGGATGCGCCGGTGCTCTGAGCTCGCCATCCACATCCGGACGGCCTCGTCGGCGCTCACGTCGGGCGAGCGCCATAGGAGCGTTTCGCCAACGAGCGAGCCTCGGTAGTAGCGTCTGATGCGCTCGCCGGCCGGGGTGCCGTCCGCAGACTCGTGGGCGAAGAATCCGAGCTGTGCCATAGCTCGTGCGTGCCCGACCGCCGCCCGGCCGAGTGCCTTCGAGACCCTGAGCGGACGCAGGCCGTGCTCGCGCCTCGCCTGGTTGAGCAGCGAGACGACCGAGTTCTCGACCGACGTACGCGCGGTGAGCGTCCCCGTCCCGGACGCGGGGGCCGCGGCGACGGGATCGACCAGGAGCGCTGCGATGACGAGGGCGAGCAGGAAGGCGAGGAAACCGCGAGACATGGTCTTCCACGCGGATCGGCACCGGCGAGGCTCGGGGGCACCCCCGGAGGGGTGAACGGGGCGCTAACGACGAACGCCGAAGTCGACCACGACGATGGTGACGTCGCGGCCACCGAACACGCCGCGGGCGTTCTCGACGTAGACCGCCGAGACACCCAGCTCGCGCCAGCGTCCCGCCAGCAGGTCGGCGCGATGGGGTGGACTCTCGAGCCAGGCGGCCGTCACGTCGTCGGGATTCACGTGACCTTGCCTCCAGTAGAGGACCTCTCCTATCGCGTAGACCCCGCGGCTCGAGGCGGGGTAGAACGACTGGAGCCGGTGTCCCATGTCCGACCCGCTGAGGGACGAGTGGCTGAAGTATCCCTTGGTCCCCATCGAGGTCGCGTGGGATCGAGCGGCCCGGGCGAGGCGCGCCGAGCGGTGCAGGACGCGCAGCCCGCGCTCGGCGCGGATGTCGTTGATCGAGCGTGCGATCCCCGCCGTGACCTCGTCGTCGGAGACGAGTCGCGCCGCTCCGGCCGGTGCCGTCCAGACGAGGACGACGAGGGCGGCGAGGGCAACCGCGAGACCAACCGAGCGTGCTTTCGACTGCGTCGGGGAGCGCACGAAGGTGGGAGTATACGGACCCCGGTCGGCGATCACGACCGTAGGGAGTCAGGAGTCCGTTACGATTTTGTGTCGTGCGTCGCGTTCTCCCGCTCGTCGTTCTCGTCCTTTCGGTCGCGGCGTGCGGAGGCCAGACGAGCACGGTCGAACCTGGCTCGGGAGCGGGTGCGGAGCTCGCCGTCACGGGGGTCGACCCGGCGCTCGAAGCGGCCGCAGCGAGCCTTCCCACCGAAGGCGGGCCGGCGCCGGCGAAGACCTGTTCGGCCGGACGCGAGCGGCGGCTACGCACCTCCCGGGTCGCGTGGGCTGCCGTCGCGAAGGGAAAGACGATCGCCTATGCCCGTCCCGGCGGGCAGCGACTTCACGTCTTCGGACGGCACAACGTCAACGGCTTTCCAACGGTCTTCGGGGTGCTGAGCGAGATCTCCGACAAGGCGTGCCAGCCAGCGTGGTACCGCGTGCAGCTGCCTCTTCGCCCGAATGGCGTCACCGGCTTCGTTCGGGCCCGAGACGTCCGGCTCGGGCGCGTCGAGACCCGGATCGAGGTCGACCTCTCTGCGCGACGGATCGACGTCTATCGCCTCGGCCGGCGGATCCGCAGAGTCGAGGCCGCGGTCGGAGCCCCGATCACCCCCACACCCACCGGGACGTTCTACGTCAACCAGCGGCTCGTGGCTCCAGATCCGTGGGGGCCGTTCGGTCCCGCGGCCCTCGGCATCAGTGCCTTCTCGCCCGTGTTGCAGGACTGGACACAGGGTGGCCCGATCGCGATCCACGGGACGAACGACCCACAATCGATCGGAACGGCGGCGTCGCACGGGTGCCTGCGGGTCGACAACGCCGTTCTCACCTGGCTGTTCCGAGAGATCCCGGCGGGAACGCCGGTGCAGATCGCGGCCTGAGCGAGCCGCCTACGAGTCCGCCTGGGCGCCGGCAGCGACAGCATGCGTCGCGTCGGGCGGACGATATGTCTGGCCGTCAGGCAGCTCGACCTGTGCGAGCCTCGCAAAGACGATCCAACGATGCGACGCGCTGTAAAGCGGGTGACAGGCCGACAGGACGAGCTCGTCGTAGGAGGGGGGCTTCAGGATGCTCCAGTCGTTCGACTTCACGATCTCGTGGCGGACGACCCGGTAGTCGAAGGTACCGTACGGGAGCTCGAGCATGATCCGGTCGCCCTGCTTCAGGTCGTCGATGTTGCGAAACGGCGCGCCGAACGTCGTCCGGTGGCCGGCGATCGCCGTCACTTTCCCGAGCCCGGGCACAAAGGTCTGCTCGTACCTGCCCGGCCCCCGCGAGAGGTCGCTTCCCCAGTCGGTTCCGTTGACGAACACGGGGTCGATGCCAATCTTCGGGATCACGATCCGGCCGAGCGCCTCGCCCGGCTTCAGGCTGTCGTAGAAGCGGCGGGCCGCCGAGCTGATCGCCTTCTCCTGTGCCGCGCTCGACGCCGCGGTGTCGCTCGAACCCGTGCTCGTGGGGAGCGTCTGGGGCTCCTGCGCCTGCCATCGCGCGAACTCCTTGTCGAGCTGCGCGCTGAGCTGGTGTTGCCGGTAGCGCGTGTAGAGGTCGGTGACCGGATCGCGCCAGAAGTAGATCGTCGCGCCGTAGATGAGCGCGACGACCCCGAGAACGATCAAGACCGA
>JBBQXH010000110.1:0-8093 GCA_038209835.1 Gaiellales bacterium
AGCAGCCCTGTCCCGCCGAGCGCGAGCGTCTCCTCGATCTTTTTGTAGATGATCGGCTTCGCCAGCAGGTAGCCCTCGCGCGTGTCGCCGGGACTGCGGTAAAACGCGCAGAAGTCGCAGTCCGTGTGGCAGATATTCGTGTAGTTGAGGTTGCGGTCGATGATGAACGTGATCCGAGCCGGGTCGGTTTTCCGCGCGCGGAGCTCTTCTGCCGCTCGACCGATCGGAACGAGTTCCCTGCTCTCGAGGAGCACGAGCGCGTCCTCGTCGCTGATCCGCTCGCCGGAGACCGCCTTCTCGAGAACGTCGCCGACCGTCATGCCTGCACCGCCTCGGCCATCACGAAACGGAGCTCTGGAACGACGTCGAGCTGGCCGACGTCGCGCGCAAGCTCGAAGAACGTGAGCAGCCCGGCGCGCTCGCGCGGGCCGAAGCGGTACTGCAGCTTCTCGAAGTAGCGGGCGAGGAAGCCTGCGGGATAGCCGTACAGCGCGCTCGCCTCCCGTGCGAGCTCCTCCGGCTCGGCGCGTGCCTGGCGGTGGGCGGCGAGCAGCGCGTCTTCGACCTCGACGACGCCGTCCGGCGGCGGATCGGGGCAGGCGAAGACGGCGTAGACCATCGGCAGGCCCGTCCGTTCGAGCCACAGCCGGCCGAGGTCGTAATGCGGCGTCGGATCCTCGAAAACGCTGCGAAGGGCGGCGTCGCCGATCAGGAGGGTGGCATCGGCATCCTCGCCGAGCGGCACGTGAACTGCGTCAGGAAGCAGGATCTTCACGAGGACGACCGAGGTCGCGCTCTCGGGCGTCACAGCCACCGAGCGCACCCGGGACAGCGGCGCCCTCGAGACGAGCTGAATGGAGTCCACGGCGCCCTCCGAAGACACGCAGACCCGTGGCAGAACCCGCAGGTTGTTCGCGTCACGCGCGTAGGCGATCGACGAGATCGGCGCCAGGTCGATCTCGCCTGCCACCAGACGCCGGTTGAGATCGGTGGGTACGCCGCTGACCTCCTCGACCTGAGCCTCGAGCCGGAAGAAGAGCGGCGCCATGTTGACGTACGAGATGCGACCGAGGCGGATCACCGGACGCGCTCGAAGAACGTCAGGAGGTTGCCATGGAGATCGAGGGCGGGGAACTCACGGGTTCCCCAGGGCTGCTCTTCGACGCCGGTCGAGACGGGGTGCAAGACGCTCTGCTGCCGATACTCGTCGTACAGCTCGTCGATGCCGCTGACCCTGATCCGGCAGCTGGCCGTGCCCGCGAGGAAGGACTCGGCGCCTGAGCAGACCGGTCGCTCCAGGTCGAGCTTCTCCCGCCATCTCTCATCGCTGGAGGCCCAGAGGTGCAGCTCGGCGGCGTCGCGCCGGACGATCGCAAACCCCTCCTCCTCCACGTGCGCCGCGAATCCGAGTCGGTCGTCGTAGAAACCGACCGCCTTCGAGATGTCGACGACGGGCAGCGCGGGAATCGTCTCAGCTAGTCGAGGCACTTGTCTCTTCCCACCGGCGGATCTCGTTGTAGAGCGTGTCTCGCTGCACTGGCACCCGCCCCGCCTCCCGCACGTAGCGCACGAGTTCCTCGACCTTTTGCTCGGTCTCGGTGCGCGCCCCGGCAGCATGGAAGATCTGCTCACGCACGACGGTTCCCTGCACGTCGTTCGCGCCGAAATGAAGTGCGACGGCCGCGAGCGGCATGCCCATCATGATCCAGTACGCCTTGATGTTCGGGATGTTGTCGAGCAGAAGCCGCGAGACCGCGATCATCTTCAGATCCTCGAAGCCAGCCGTGAACGTCCAGCCGCGCCGCTCGAAGACCGTGTTCTCAGGGTGGAACGCCAGGGGGATGAACGCGAGGAAGCCACCCGTCTGATCCTGCTGATGGCGAAGCCGCAGCAGGTGGTCGACCCGCTCCTCGTAGTTCTCCACATGCCCATAGAGCATCGTGCAGTGGGTCGGAATGCCGAGGCGATGGGCGGTGTCGTGCGTGAGGAACCAGAAGTCGGGATGCTCCTTGCCGGGCGCGACAAGGCGTCGAACCCGCTCGGAGAAGACTTCGGCGCCGCCGCCCGGGAGCGACCCGAGACCCGCGTTCTTCAGCTCGACGAGGACCTCCTCGTGCGTCAGCCCTGACAGCTTCGTCATGTGGTGGATCTCGCTCGCGGTGTAGAGCTTGAGATGGACGTCCGGCATCGCCTCGTGCAGCGCGCGGACGGTGTCGACGTAGAACTCGAACGAGATGTGCGGGCTCTCGCCGTTGACCATGTGGATCTCGGTGAAGCCGGTCAGCTCGCGCTGGCGCAATGCGTCCTCGACCAGCTCGTCCGTCGAGATCGTGTAGGCGCCCTCCTGCTTCTCCGTTCGGGCGAACGCACAGAACTTGCACTTCACCCGACAGACGTTCGTCTGGTTCAGGTAGAGGTTCTGGATGAAATAAACCTCGTCGTTCCCGCCGCGGGCCCGGCGCGCCAGGTCGGCGAGCTCCCCCAGCAGCAGCACGTCGTCCGACTCCATCAGCGCGAGCCCGTCCTCGAAGTCGAGCCGCTCATTCGCCTCGACCTTGGCCCGAATCGTCTCGAGAGTCGATATGCGGCTGTCAGCAACGGCCATGACCCCTCAGTTCTCCCGATGGACGACCGCGTAGGTGAGCGCCTCGAGCGAGTCGCGATCGGGCTCGCCGTCGAGAGACAACCGGGCACGCTCCGAGTACTCGAGGGCCAGCTCGCGGGAGCGGTCGAGCGCAGTCGTTGCCGCCACGCGCTCGAGCGCGTCCTCGACGTACTCCCCGGCGAGCGCATCGCGCACGCGCGCGTCCTCGCGAGCGGCGAGGATCAGGGGCAAGGTGGGCGTCCCGTCCTTCAGGTCGACGCCGGCGACCTTCCCCGTCGTGTCGAAGTCGCCCGTGCAGTCGAGGATGTCATCTGCGATCTGGAAGGCGATCCCGAGCGAGAGCCCGAACTCGCCGAGCTCGGGCCGTCCACCGCCCAGGAGGCACGCCACCTCGAAGAGCTTTCCGGTCTTGAGCGAGCAGCGCAGCAGGTAGTCGTCGACCGTCGTCTCCGGCCGGAAGGACTGACGCCGCTGGAGCGCCTCGCCGCGGGCGAGCGCGAGCGCAGCGTCGGCGAGCGCGGCGACAGCAACAGCATCGCCCGTGCGCGTCAGCTCCGCAAACGCACGCGCGAAGAGGTAGTCCCCGGCGGCCTTCGCCGTTCCTTCGCCGTACACCGCCCACGCCGTGGGTCGCCCGCGTCGAAGATCGGCGCCGTCCAGCATGTCGTCGTGGACGAGTGTCGCCATGTGGACGAGCTCCACCGCGGCTCCTGCGGCCACGACCGTGTCGCCACCGCGATTCCGAGGAGACGTCGCGAGGAAGACGAGAACTGGACGCAGCCGCTTGCCACCCGCTGCGAGCGTCTCCATGCCGACCTCGGCGACGAGCCCGGGATGAGACGCGACCGACGCTTCGAGCCGCGCCTCGAGCCGATCCAGATAGCTCTCGAGGCCGGGGGCAGCGCGTATGGTTGCGATCGCGCTCATCGACCTTTCCCGCCTTCGGCGATTCCGAGATGCAGTGCGACGATCCCACCGCCCAACAACCTCCAGCGTATCTGCCCGAACCCCGCGTCAGCGCCAATCGCGGCCAGCTCGCGCGGCCCGGGAAACCGCCTCACGCTCGCCGGAAGATAGGTATAGGCGGCTCCACCTGGGAGCACCCTCCCGAGCACCGGCACGACGCGGTCGAACCAGAGCCGGAAGAACGGCGCCAGCGATCCCTGCGGCTGCGTGATCTCGAGGCACGCGAGGCGGCCGCCCGGGCGGAGCACACGGCGCAGCTCCCGGAAGGCGAGATCGAGATCGGCGACGTTGCGAACCCCGAACCCCACCGTCACAGCGTCGAACGAAGCATCGTCGAATGGAATGTCCAGTACGTCGCCTCGCACCCAGTCGATCGACCGCGACTTCTCGCGGGCGCGCTCGAGCATCCGCTCGGAGAAATCGAGACCCGTGACACGCCCACCTGCCCGCTCGCACGCGAGGGCGAGGTCGCCCGTCCCGCAGCACGCGTCGAGAACCCTGTCTCCTCGCTCGACCGCTGCCGCCGCGGCGAGATCCCGCCACTTCCGGTCGAGTCCCACGGTCATGACGTGGTTCATGACGTCGTACACGGGTGAGATGCGGTCGAACATCTCGCGCACGCCGTCCGGAGCGAGGCGCCCAGATTCAACGCCCACTACTGACCCCATCGATCGGCGACCGTGTTCTCGACGCCCAGCTGGTCGAGACAGCGAGCGACGACGAAGCCGACGAGATCGTCGATCGACGTCGGCCTATGGTAGAAGCCTGGCGCCGCGAACAGGATCACGGCCCCGGCGGTTCGCAGCCGGAGCATGTTCTCGAGATGGATCGTCGAGAGCGGTGTCTCACGGGGGACGAGGACGAGCCTGCGCCCCTCCTTCAACGCAACCGAGGCCGCTCGGTGGATGAGGTTGGCCATCGCGCCAGCGGCGATCGTGCCCACCGTCGACATCGAGCAGGGGCAGATCACGTAGGCGTCGACCTTCGCCGAGCCACTCGCATACGGCGCCTTGTAGTCGGAGATCCCGTAGACGGTGACGCCGTCGAGACCGCCAGTCAGGCGTTCGACCACATCGTCGTACGGCAGCTCCGGGTCGCCGTAGAGCTCGGTGGCGACGACCTCACGACCCGAGGCTGAGATGGTGACGCCGAGCTCGCAGCCGGCACGCGAGAGCTCCTGGATGAGGCGCGCGGCATACGGCGCGCCCGAGGCGCCCGTGATGCCCAGAAAGACGCGCATGTCAAGCCTCTGGGGCTAGCCGCCCCCGGAGCCCTTCGAGGCCTCGAGGAAGATCGCGAGATTCTTCAGTCGATCCTCGCCGAGAGCTGCAAACGAGGGCATGGGCGATCCGGGATTCACGCAGCTCGGGCACTTCAGGTGATCGATCTGAAACTGGATCCCCTTGCTCTTCGCTCCTTCCTCGGTCAACTCCGGAGCGCCGAGGTTCTGGGCGCCTGCGCCCTGGTACACGTGGCAGTTGAGACAGCCAGCTTGCGCGAAGAGGGTCGCCCCCTCGGTCAGCGCCTGTTGTTTCTGCGCCGGTGTGAGCCCGGGGACATCGACCTTCGTGACGTTCTCCTCGAGGCCACCCTGCTGGATCCAGTCGTCGACGAGCCCGCCGACCTCGCTGGCCACGAACTCCTTGGCCGTCGCGCCCTTCCAGGTCAACACGGCCATCGAGGCGATCACGAGGATCGAGGCGATCACCGCGACCGGGCGATGCGACAGTCGGCGCTCGCGCCGTCTGTCGATGAACGGGACGGCGAGGAGCAGGATGATGCAGAGCGTCGGGATCCCGACGGTGCCGAGGATCACCGACTCGGGCCACTTGAAGATCCGCAGCAGGTAGAAGAGGAAGTAGAAGTACCAGTCGGGGCGCGGAACGAACGAGATCGTTCCCGGATCGGCCTCCTCCGTGTAGCGCGGCCCGAGGAGACCCGAGTCGCCGGGCTCTTCGCCGGAGGTGAAGTACCAGATGCAGGCGAGCCCGGCGATGACGACCACGACGACGAGGCTCATGATCGTGTCGTGGAACATCGCGTACGGGAAGAAGGGCTTTCCGCGCTCCTTCACGTCCTGCTTGTAGCGCGCGTGCTCGGCGCGCTTGGGATCGACCGTGCCGTTGTGCTTACCGCCGCTCGTGCGACGCGCGCCGCGCTCGACCGTACTCACGGTTCGACCTTCCCGTTGCCGTTACCGCGCGGCTTCGGCTCGAGGAGCCCGCGCTTGCGGGTGTCGATGTCGGGCCGGTCACGCCCTGCCGCGTTCTTCGACCAGGGCGGCGAGGTGACCCCGAGGCGCACCACGAGATAGAGATGCAGCCCGATCAGCCCCATCAGGGCGCCCGGGACCAGCAGCATATGGATCGAGTAGAAGCGTGCGATCGTCTCCGATGAGATCTCGTTGCCTCCCCGGAGAACGTCCGAGAGGAACGGGCCGACGAAGGGGGCTGTCCCGTTGATGTTGATGCCGACGACCGTCGCCCAGTACGCGGTCTGATCCCAGGGCAGGAGGTAACCGGTGAAGCCCTCGAGCATGCCGAGGATCAGGAGGAAGACGCCGATCAGCCAGTTCAGCTCGCGGGGGTACTTGTACGAGCCGAAGAGGAAGACGCGGCCCATGTGCAGGAAGAGCAGGATGATGAAGACGCTCGCACCCCAGCGATGCATGCCGCGCACGAGCCAGCCGAGCGCCAGGTCGTTCGTGATGTGCTGGATCGACGGGTAGGCGCCGTTTGCCGAAGGCGTGTAGTACATCGCGAGAATCACGCCCGTGATGGCCTGCACGATGAACGCGGTCAGGGTCGCCGATCCGAGCGTCTGGATCCAGCTCAGGTCCGAGGGAACGTTGCGGAACAGGAAGTACTTGAGGCCTCCGACGAGCCCCGAGCGCTCTTCCAGCCAGTCGACTGGCGCCAGCGCCGCAGCCTCGAGCTTCTGTCGACCGGTCTTGGGAGGGGCTACGGATGCCATGGCTCGAACTGACTCCTCATGGGGAATAGGGGTAGAGCCACGCCTCGGGCCCGTCGACGGGCTCACCGGGATCGTAGGCCGGATAGGAAGCGATCTGCGCTTCGGCGCCCGTGCCGACGACGGTACCGACGCTGTAGCGGCCGGCGAGCACGAGATTGCCGTTCTGGATCTTGAAGTAGTACCGATCCAGCGAGCGAACGGGCGGACCCGCCGTCCGGTTCCCCTCGGTGTCGTACGCCCCTCCGTGGCAAGGGCAGCTGAAGCCAGCTGGCGTCACTGGGATGAGCGTGACCTTGCCCGAGTCGGTATCGATGTCTTTGGGCTCGTCGAGTGGACCGCTTGGCTGAACCGGGCAGCCGAGATGGACGCACCGATTCGAGATGATCGTGAAGCTCGGCACGTCGTTGACGAAGCCGTTCGAGCGGATGTAGGCCGTGCGGCGAGAGACCTTCTGCTCGCCCTCGGCGGAGAAGAACGTCGTCACCACGAACTTCCCGTCCGGGTAGTTCTCGAGCGGGCCGAGATCGACGTCCTCGTCGTTCTGGTCGATGAACGACGGGGCGACCGCGAACCCGATGATCGGGATCGTGACCACGGCGCCGATGATTCCTCCGATGCCGAGCGTCGAGAGCTCGAGGAACTTGTTGCGCGTGTACCGCTCGCCGTGAGCCTCTTCGACCTCGTCCGCCTCTGCGCCTGAGTGCAGCCGGCCGGACAGGCCTGCAGCGGCAGCCTCCGGTTCGGTCGAGAGCGGCGGCGGGGCAGGCTTCGAGCGGACGCCACGAGTGGCGTCGGCTACCCAGAGAAGGCCGAAGATGATCGCGATGACTGCGCCGACCCCGACGATGATCCAGTTGATGACGAGACCGACGAGGAGAACTGCGACGCCGACGGCGAACCCGATCGGCAGGATGCTCGGAGTGGACGTGTGCTGATCGCGAGAGGGCCCTTCGGGGGGCGTCTCGTGCTGCCCGTCTGCCTGCTCCGCCACTACCTCTCCTTCCGTGCGGTACCCCGGCGCACCTTACTCCGCATATTGAACGTCCGCAGCATGAACCCTGTCAACGACGTAACGGTTGCCGCAAGTCGCCCGAAGGGCGGCCGTTTCCCGGCGCGGCGAGTGTGATGCCGTACTCGGCCCACCGGCGATCGACGAGTTCCCGGACGTCGTCGCTCATCACGATCCGCTCGGGCCACGGCCGCGCGCCCTCGGATTCCCACTTGTGCGTCGCATCGATACCGAGCTTCCCCCCGTAGCAGTGCATGACCGCTGCGTGGTCGAGCTGGTCGAGCGGTCCCTCGGTCAGAACGACATCTCGCTTGGGATCGGCGTTCGCGCAGACGTTGAAGAACACCTGCTCGTAGTCGTGCGGATCGACGAACTCGTCGACCACAACGACGGCTTTCGAGAGGCTCAGCATGCCGAGCCCCCAGATCGCGTGCATGACCTTACGGGCATGGCCCGGGAAGGCCTTCCGGATCGAGACGATGACGCAGTTGTGGAAGGCTCCGGCGACCGGCAGGTCGTAGTCGACGATCTCGGGAACGG
>JBBQXH010000111.1:0-8027 GCA_038209835.1 Gaiellales bacterium
GGCCAACGCTTTCGACACGCTCGGCGCACCATCCGCGCGCTTTCGAGCGATAGGCTGTAACCGGAGGGAGGCCCGCGGCGGCCCCGGCGACGATGACGTTCACGAGCGTGAGCGCCCTGACGACCGGATGTGCGATCGACCGCAGGCTCGCGAGTCCCCGGAGGGCGGCCCAGCGATCATTGACCGGTGTATCGCCTCACCACGAGCCGCAGATCTAGAGGCTTGATGTGAGATGGGCGTGCGTCTGGGGAGCCGCCTGCACCAAGGAGCGTGGTCGACTCGATCGGTGGCAAGGCTGGTGGCCTTGGTGCCGATCGAGGCGGCCGCGATCCGCCGTGTGCAGGCCCACATCGCGACGTGCGGTCAATTCACAATCAAGCCTCTACGATTGGACGATGGACGTCGAGCCGACCCGAGACGCCCGGCCCGACCAGTGGGGACCGGTCGCACGCGCCGCGATCGCGATCGGCGCATTCCTCTCGGTGGTCTCGGTCTCGCTCTTCATCCACACCATCTCCCAGCTCGCAAGCCCGCTCGTCAGCGCGAGCTTCATCGCCGCCGGCATCGTCGGGCGTCGTCGCGCGACCACCTCGCTCGGGTGGACGCTGGCGGTCGCCACCCTCGTCGGTGGGATCGTCGGAGCTATTGCCTCGATCGCCCTCGTCGCGGCCGGGCGCTAGCGCTACCGTTCCCGCATGAACCCCTGACGCGCCGCGGAGACGAGCGCCACGGCCTCGGGGAACAACACGCGCATCGCGTCACGCAGCGCAACCGCCTGCTCGTCCACGCCGCCCGTCACCTGAAGGCGTTGCAACGCTGCTCCCGTGAGCTCGACCGCGGTGTTGAGCGTCAGCGTCGCGAACTGCTCCCGCTGTGACTCCTGCACCGCCTCCGTCTGCTTCTCGGCGAACTCTCGCAGCCCGCGCATCAGATCGTCGGGATCGCCACCGAACGGAAAACCGAATCCACCCTCCATGGAGCTCCTTTCGCGCGGCTACCCGAGCGGCCGCTTGTAGTTCGCTTCGATGTCTCCGACCAGTCCCTCGACCGCGGCTGCCCCCGTCCCCATGGCTTCAGCGAAAGGAGAGACGCCGAGACTTCCGAGTGACCGCTCGAGATCCGTTGCCGCACTCCCGAGCGCATCGAGGTAGGCCGGGCTCGCGACGCGTGGTTCGTTCCCGATCGTCCGCTCGAGTGCTTCAGCGGCGCGCTCGGCGCCCTCGATTCCGGCGGGGGCCTCCGTGAGCCGGAGCTCCTCGAGCCGAGCACGCAGGTCGGCGACGTCCCCGCCGCCCGCGCTCTCCTCTGCGAGCTCGCAGAGACCGATCATGGAAACCGCGTCACGAACGACCGCACGATCGGAAAGCGGGAGTCCCTCGGGGTCGAGCGCGAGCCACGTGATCATCTCGCCGTTCGCGTAGGCGCACAGGTAGACGCGGCGACCGTCGACGGGCTCGGCCGGGATCACGCCTGCGAGCTCCTCGCCCCCTCCCAGGAACGATCTTGCAGCCTCGGCTACCGCACCCAACTCGTCCTCGAGGGCCAACGGCGCAAGAATACCGGTGTGAGGACCAGCGAGAGTGACCGCAACCGACTTGCGCGACGGCTCTTCGCGCCGCTCGGACAGTCCTACGACCGCGTCGGGCAGCTCCTGAGCTTCGGCCAGGATCCTCGCTGGCGGAGCTTCCTCGTCTCACGGCTCGAAGCCCGCCCGCAGGATCTCGTCCTCGACGTCGCCACCGGAACCGCCGCCGTCGCGATCGAGATCGCTCGCCGATACGGCTGTGCTGTGACCGGCGTCGACCAGAGCCCGGAGATGCTCGAGGCCGGACGCGCCCGCGTCGCCGCGGCCGGCCTCTCTCGGATCATTACGCTGCAAGAGGCTCGCGCCGAGATGCTGCCGTTCGACGACGCCAGCTTCGATGCGCTTTCGTTCACCTATCTGCTTCGTTACGTGGAGGATCCAGCGTCGACGATGTCTGAGCTGGCACGGGTCGTCAGGCCGGGTGGCCGCATCGCCTCGCTCGAGTTCTTCGTTCCCGAGCGCCAGCCCGAGCGAGCACTCTGGGATCTCTACGTCGACGCGGGCCTGCCCGTGCTCGGACGGCTCGTTTCGCCCGGGTGGGGCGAGGTGGGGCGCTTCCTCGGGCCGAGTATCCGCGATTTCTACCGGCGCTACCCGCTCGAGCGAGTCCTCGCGCTCTGGCGAGCGGCCGGGATCGAAGGAGTTCGGGCCCGACCACTCAGCCTCGGCGGAGGCGTCGTCATCTGGGGCGTCCGTGGCTACTGATCTTCCGAGACCCGCGTTCTACGCGCTCGCACCCGGCGGTTGGCGCGACTACCTGACACTCATCCATCCGCCGTACACCGCCTGGCATCTGAGCTATGTGATCATCGGAGCAGCGCTCGCCCCTGCGCTGTCCGTGTCCCGCCTCCTGGCGACTCTCGCGGCCTTCCTGCTCGCAGTTGGCATCGGCGCCCATGCGCTCGACGAGCTGAACGGCCGCCCGCTCGGAACGCGGATTCCCGCTTCTGCGCTCGTCGCCCTGGCGATTCTCGGCGTTGGCGGGGCCGCCGCGATCGGCGTCCTCGGTGCCGTGACGGTCGCCCCCTGGATCGGCGCCTTCATCGCCGTCGGCGTCTTTCTCGTTTGCGCCTACAACCTCGAGCTCGCCGCCGGGAGGTTCCACTCCGACCTCTGGTTCGCGCTCGGTTGGGGAGCCTTCCCCGTGCTGACGGCGTACTTTGCGCAGGCAGGAACGATCGCGCTCGAAGCATTCCTCGGCGCGCTCTTCGCCGTTGCGATGAGCACAGCCCAGCGGCGGCTTTCGACCCGCGTGCGCGATATCAGGCGCCGCGTCACCAGTATCGAAGGGCGCATCGACCACCTCGACGGGACGGGCGAACAGGTGACCAGGGAGACGCTGATCGGGCCTGCGGAGCAGGCGCTCAGGGCGATGACACTTGGCTGCGTGACGCTCGCAGCGGCGCTGCTCGTCATGAGGCTCACGTGATCTCCACTGCTGCCACGCCGGCGACCCAGGCACGCGCGGCGCCGAGCATCATCGCGCCAGCCGCGAACCAGGTCTCCTTCGGTCGGTTCATCGTCAGGCTCCCGGAGGGGACGAGGCGCGTCGTCATCGTGGTCAACGGCCACCGCAAGGCCAGCAGGCCGGCGAGCGGCGGGCGGCGGGCGCTCCAGATCGCGCTCCCGGCTCGCGACGTGATGGTCAAGATCCTGGCGATCGACAGGGCCGGGAGGACCCACCCGTCGGCGGCTGTCGGCCCAGTTTACGGTCTGCCCCCGAGAGCGGCCCCGCGCATGACGCGGTCGGTCACGGAACCGTACCTGGAGCGACGCCTGACCCGTCTCGTGCGGGCGTCTCGGGGAACGGCCGCGGTCTACGTCAAGAACCTCGTGACGGGAAAGGGCGCCGCCTGGAACGCCAAGGCACGGTTCCCGGCCGCCTCGACGCTGAAGCTCGCGATCGCGATCGAGGCTCTCCGCAGCGTGCGCGGCCCGCCCGCGCGTGGATCGAGCACCGACAGCCTGATGCGCTCGACGATCATCTACTCGGATAACGCGGCCGCGAACCAGCTGGAGGTCGTCTTCGGCGGCTCGACGACCGGTGGCTCTGCGCGCGTCAATTCGATGATGCGCTCGCTGGGCCTCGTCGACAGCGAGATGTACGGCGGCTACGCAACAGACGATCCCAGAGCTCAGTCTGTGATCCCGATCAGGGCGAATGAGCAGCCGTCGATCTCGGCCGGCAAGTACACGACCGCAGCCGACCTCGGCCGTCTCCTGCAGTACACCTACCTCGCAGCCGGCGGCCGGGGCCCGATGATCACGCGGTTTGGCGGGACGTTCACGCCAACCGAGGCCCGCTACCTGCTCTACCTGTTGGTGCACGTGACCGACCGCGGGAAGCTCGATCGGTTTCTGCATGGGGCAACGACCGTTGCGCACAAGGCCGGCTGGATCACCACCGCCCGCCACGACAACGGGCTCGTCTTCTGGCCCGGCGGGGCCTTTGTCGCCACCGTCATGACGTACAGCCCGGGAGGCGCAGGGGTTGCCTCGGACATCCTCGCCGGGCGCGTCGCGCGGATCTCGCTCGACCGGTTCTCGGCGCTGAACCGGTAGAGGCTTCCCGGTACGCCGCACCCGTGCCTACCATGGACGGATGGTCGCGGCAGTCGAGATCACACTGGCCGTCTGCCTGGCCATCGTCGTCGCTTCGTTCATCGGAGTCGCCTACTGGCGCGTGCCCGAGCGCTGGCTCCTTGCCGGCATCGCACTGCTCGTCGGCCTCGCGGGCGCCGCGGCGATCATCCTCGTCGTAGCGATCGCGACCGGCGCCTGGGACTGGGAGCCCCTCGCCGTCGCGTTCGGGGGCCTTGTCGCTGTGGCGCTCGCGGAGGCCGGAGCACTCGGCCTCTCGCGCGGGCTCGACAGGCTTCGCACCGTCGACAACGAGGGCGCTCTGATCCTCGGACAGCTCGACGACGTGCTCGCGGCGAGCGCCGAGCAGCGGGCCAAGGAGCTCGAGCAGACGCTGGCCCGAGAACGCGCCGAGACGATCCACCTGGTTAGCCAGGAGGAACGCCGGATTCGCGACGAGCGGCGCACCGCGATGTCGCGGGAGGCCGAGCTCGCGGGCAACGAGCTGATCGAGAGCGTGACCGGGAACCAGCAGCGACTCGAGCACCGATTGGCGTCCTGGAGCAGCGACCTCGAGCGGGCACAGCAGCAGCTGAAGGCGCGCCTCGAGGAGCTGATCCGCAAGCAGTCGGATGCCCTGCGAGATCACGAAGCCCGCCTGGGCGTCCATGCGACCGAAGTCGCGGCGCTCGAAGAGGAACAGGACGAGGCGATCACGCGCGTCCGATCGGAGCTCGACCGGGCGATCGTCGATTCTGCCGAGGGAGCGAAGTCAGAGATCGAAGCGCACGCGGCCGAGCGTCGCAAGGCGCTGCACGAGGTCGGAGAGCGCCTGCGAGCGCGGGAGCGCTCGATGCGGGAGCAGGTCGATCGGGAAGAGGTCGAGGTCCGTGCCCAGCTCACCAACGAGATCGCCGAGGTCGAGCGCCGCGCGCTGGAGCAGCTCGGACGCCTCATGGATCGCGCCGTCCTGCGCCTCGGAGAAGACGCGGAGCGGCGGTTCGACGTCCAGCTCCGCGATGCTCGCGAGAAGACCGCCGACCGTCTCTCGCGCGAGCTCGAGCTCTCGATGGAGACGTTCACCCGCAGCGCCGAGAAGGAGGTCGCAGCGCGGATCGCCGAGGCTGCTCAGAGCTCGGCGATCAAGCTCCAGCGCCAGATCGACGACGTCGTTCGCGCAGCAGAAGCCCAGACGACGATCTCGAACGAGCGGATCCAGGCGCTCACCGAACGCCTCGAGAGGTCGCTCGAGGCGGCTCACGAGCGCCTCGCCGAGTTCGAGGCGAACGTCGAGCTCGAGCTCTCCGCGAAGCTCGGCGAGATCGAACGCGCCCTGCGGGCGGCCGAGCAGACGGTCGAGCGCGACCGCGCGTAACGATCGCTACGGCGATCACCTTGACAGGGACAGCACGCGGTGCAATATTGCCGTAGAGGCAATGCTATGTCCCCAGAGGCGATAGAAGCCGCCTATCCCCCGCGACCGGTTGGGCTCCTGGTCGTGCAGCACGACCGCGACAAGCCCCTCGGACGGATCTCGGAGGCGCTTGCCTCCGAGCCTGCAGAGCTCGACGTTCACATGGCAGGTGGCGAGCTCCCTGCACTGGCAGGCTACGACGGGCTCGTGGTGCTCCCAGGTCTCGCAAATCCGGACGATGACGACCCATCGTTGGACCGTGCCCGAGGCGCGATCCGGGACGCGCTCGACAGCGGCCTACCGGTGCTCGGCCTGTGCCTGGGCGGACAGCTTCTCGTGCAGGTCCTGGGCGGCAGCACGTATCGCTGCCGCACCGAGGTCGGCTTCCATGAGGTCGCGGCGACCGAGGCCTTGGGCGATGACCCATTGCTCGGTGACGCGCCGGCGCGGTTTCGGACGTTCCACGCCCACGCGTACGCGTTCACCCCGCCTCCGGTCGCGACCGTCTTACTCCAGAACGACGTCTGCGTCCAGGCGTGCCGGATGGGCGAGTCATGGGCCTTCCAGTGCCATCCGGAGCCGACCGTGGCTTGGCTCGACGCCCTGGCAGCAGGCATTCAGGGACGGACGAACGGGCTGGATCCGCGCACGCCGTCCTTCTTTCGCAACGCCGGTATCGACCCGGAGGCGCTCAGGGCCGAGGCCCGCGCCGCAGACGAGACTGCGGGCCGGGTCGCGCACGGCATTGCGCATGGCTTCGTCGAACGCTGCCGCGCGTCGGTGCGCTGACGCGGCTCGGCGCTCCGGTAGGGCGAGGGAGAAATGCTGGACTTGGCGTGGATTCGTTACACAACATTTGCGCGCAGGGATCGTCCAATAGAGCGAGAACCACCTACGCTGAGATGGAAGAGATGCAGACTCTCGAGCCAGGACAGGACGAACGGGCCAAGGTTCACGGCTGGCGGCTGCACGTCCTGATCGAGGCCGGGTATCCGGTCGGCCTCGCCGAGCGCCTCGCCGAGAGCGACGTCGATCTTCACGACGCGGTCGGGCTGATCGAGCAGGGCTGCGGCGCGGACGTCGCCGCGCAGATCCTGCTCTGACCCTGGCTCCCGGACGTCCCATCGGCCGGTAGGGTCCGGCTCGTGAAACCCGAGCCCCTTGTCTACGGCGACAAGCAGGTGTACCCGGTCGCCGCGTTCAATCAGGGAATCGCCAGGTGGCTCGAGCGCCTGCCGAGCGTCTGGGTCGAGGGCGAGATCACCGAGCTGCGCCGGCAAGCCGGCTGGCAGCGGGTGTTCTTCACGCTAAAGGACCTCGACGGCGGCTCCGTCCTCTCGGTGTCGATGCCCCGCGGAACGTTCGACGCGCTGCGCCTCGAGCTCGCCGACGGGGACCGAGTCCACGTGTACGGCCGACCCGAGCTGTGGGCAGCGCGAGGGGTGTTCCAGCTGCGTGCCCTGACGATCGAGCCATTCGGAGAAGGAGCTGCCCTCATCGAGCTCGAGCGGCTCAGGCGGCGGCTCGCAGCGGAGGGCCTGTTCGCCCCCGAGCGCAAGCGTCCGCTCCCCTTATTCCCGCGTCTCATCGGCCTCGTCACCGGCAACGACGCCGCGGCCAAGCACGATGTCATCACCACCGTCCAGGCGCGCTTCCCACCGGCCCGGATCCTTGTCGCCGAGACCACCGTGCAAGGCCCGCGCGCGGCGATCAGGATTGCCGAGGCGTTGCGAGCCGTCTGCCGGGCCGGCGTTGACGTGATCGTTCTCGCGCGCGGCGGTGGCAGCTTCGACGACCTGCTGCCCTTCAGCGACGAGCGTCTGATCCGCGCGATCGCCGACTGTCCGGTTCCGGTCGTCTCCGCCGTGGGCCACGAGCAGGACGCGCCGCTCTGCGATCTGGTCGCCGATCTTCGCGTATCGACGCCGACTGCCGCCGCCCGGGTCGTCGTTCCCGACCGCGCTGAGCTCCTCGATCGGCTCGCCACCGACCGCGCTGCCCTCGCGCGGGGGCTCCATCGCCGCCTCGAGCGAGGACGAAACGACGTCGAGCGGGATCGACTCAGACTGGCTCGGGCCCCCGGGCTCCTGCTCGAGCGCAAGCGCAGCACCCTCACCTCGACGGGCGAGCGGCTCGGGCGCGCGCCTCACCTGGCAATCGAGAGGAAGCGGGGTGAGATTGACGTCTTGTCGGGGCGGCTCGCCGCGCTCTCGCCAGCCGCCACCGTTCGGCGCGGCTACGCAATCGTCCGCCGCGAGGGCGGGATCGTCCGACGCGGCGTCGAGCTCTCGATCGGCGATCGAGTCGACATCGAGCTCGCGCGAGGCGGCTTCGGCGCACGGGTCGAGGAGGTCGCAGGGTGAGCGCCGAGCCGACGTTCGAGGAAGCCCGGGCCGAGCTCGAGCGAATCGTGACGAAGCTCGAGAGCGGCGAAGCGGGCCTCGAGGA
>JBBQXH010000112.1:0-8025 GCA_038209835.1 Gaiellales bacterium
CGTGAACTCGGGCGCGTCGCTGTTTCTGTTTGCGAGCGAGGACGGCAAGATCCGCGGTTGGAGCCCTGCCGTGCCGCCGCCGGCGCCCTCGACCGCGTCGCAGGTGGCCGTCGACCGATCGGGCCAAGGTGCGATCTACAAGGGATTGGCGATCGCCTCGACCCAAGCCGGCGACTTTCTCTACGCGACCGATTTCCACAACGGCCGGGTTGATGTTTTCGACGGTAGCTTCGCCCTGGTCGACACGCCGGGCGCCTTCGTGGACGGGAAGATCCCCTCCGGCTTCGCCCCCTTCGGTATCCAGAACATCGGCGGCACGATCTACGTCACCTACGCCAAGCAGGACGCCGACGGCGAGGACGACGTCCAGGGGCAGGGACTCGGCTTCGTCGACAGGTTCGACACGAGCGGGACGCTCCTCGGGAGAGTCGCCACTCGTGGTCAGCTGAACGCACCCTGGGGTCTCGCGATGGCCCCAGCGGCTTACGGGAAGTTCAGCGGCGACCTTCTTGTCGGCAACTTCGGCAACGGCGAGATCAACGCCTACAAGCTAGGTTCGAATGGGAAGTTCAACCGGCAGGGGACGCTTCGCAACGCGCGCGGGAAGCAGATCAAGATCAGCGGCCTCTGGGCACTCGAATTCGGCAACGGCGCCCAAGCCAACGGACCGACCGACACCCTCTTCTTCACAGCCGGCCCCCGCGACGAAAAGGGCGGACGCTTCGGCACTATCACCACCAAATGACCCACACAACTATGCAGCCGGCGGACTCGCTCCGGCCGACTGCGCCGATGGACGAGAGACGGGTCGTGGACGACCTCGCCGAAGCCTTCCCAACGGCAATGGCTAGAGCGGTCGCCGAGCGGCGATGCGGGCTGCGGCGTGCGCGAAGGCCCTCGCCTCGGCCGGGGCGGCCTCGAGATACGGACGCCCCCGCCAGGAAGCAAGGGCGAGAACGAGCCCGCCCGCGTCGCCTCCGATGCCGAGACCGAGTGGTGATCGCGCGGCGGCATCGTGAGCAAGAGCTTCCCGGCTGCCCCAACCGGGCTCGGTGACGAGAGGCACGCCCTCCTCCTCGAAGCCGGCCGAGAGCTCCGCAAGGGACTCTGAGGAGTCCAGCAGCGCGAGGACGAACGCACTCACTTGATCCTCCTGCCCGAGTATGCGAGGACGAGGCCAACCGCCACGGCCGCACGAGGCCCATGGCGCCCGAGCACGTCACCGCGTGCGACCGCGACGTCGAGATCCGCGATTTCGGCAGCGACCGCGTCGACAACCTCGCCGTCGCACGCCGATCCACCGACCAGCGTGACCAGCTCGCCGCGCGCGACGCCGCCGGCGGCCTCGACAGCCCGCCGCACGTTCAGCGCGATCACGTCGCGCTTCGCCGCCCGGCGCAGGCCACGCCAGACCTCAGGTGCTAACACCACGGGAAGGGGCTCGAGGTCTCGCCCGTCCACAACGCACAACCTTGCGACGGAGCCGGGAGGTGCGGGCTCACCCAGGAACGTCCGGCTCCCGTCCTCGTGGTGTAGGACGAACGGCGTCTCGACACGTGCAGAGCGAGAGCGCTTCGCACGCTCCGCGAGCCCGCCATCGCATCCCAGTAACGCGGCGCAGATTCGCGTTACCAGGTCGCCGGCGCCGGCCGCTGCCACGACCTGCTCGCCTGCGCGCGACACCCGGTGCAGATCGACGGTGCCTCCGCCGATGTCGAGGACGAAGGGCGTCCAGCCGGCGCCCGGAGTGGTGGAAGCTCCCAGCACGGCGGCTTCGGATTCGAGGGCCACGACGTGCGTGCCGCCGAGTGTCAGCGCGTTGAGCTCCTCGATGAGGCCCTCCGTGCTCGATCGCGCCAGCAGGGCCAGGGCAACGGCCCGTCGATGAGCTAACCACCGTGAGAACACAGGGTCGTCCGGCGCGGAGGGCAGCGCGCACCAGCAAACGTCCAGCAGCCGATCGTGATCCCCAGCTGCGCCTCGGATCGCCGCAATGGTGCCGGGCGGCGGTGGTTTGGCGTTTTCCGCGAACGGCAGCTTGGAGCCGTCCGTGCCGATCAGCGTGATCACGGGGTCGCCTGGGGTCGACGCGGTGCCGGCAACTCTCGGAGGACGGACGACGATCGCCGCGCGGTGTCCTGCAACAGCCCGCGCTGCGTGACGCGCCGCCCGCGCCTCTTCCGGAGTCAGGCCGAGGAGGACGGCGACGCGAAGCGGATCCGACAGGTGCTCGACGGATGCGCCAGGCGGCGCGACCTCGACGGCCGCGGGCGACCCGAGTGGAAAGCCGCCGGCGTCGGCCACCTCGTCGACGATCGGGCACTCGCTGTCGAACCGGTTGCCTATGAGTACGCCGTCATCCTGCTGGACGATCGCCGCGCTGATCCGCCATCCCCGATCGCGAGCTGAGCGGAGCGCGCCGGCAGCCACCTCGAAGTCCTCGTCGGCGACGATCGGGATGACGCTGCCGGCCTTGGGCTCGCCTTCGAGCTCGGCAAGCGATCGTAGAACCCCCGACGCCACGCCCTCACCGGAAGGCGTCGAGCTCGCGGGTCGAGCGATCGCCGTCTGGGCGAGATCGATCTCCTCGAGACGACCGAGCTCCACGAGGCCTGTCTCGACCGGATTGAGCTCGGCCAGAAGCAGGTCGTGCGGTCGCTCGCCGAGTCGGCGCTCGGCCTGTGCGAGCAGATCGGCCACACCCTCCGCGCAGGCCGGCGATCCTTTAGGCCCGGTCGTCGAGCGCCTGAGGACGAGCAGCCATTCCGGCTCGCCTCCGGGCTCGACCCGCGCGACGGCGACCTCGGTCGTCGAGTTGCCGACGTCGACGCCAGCAACCAGCACCGGCGTTACGCCGTCGCCGTAGCGGCGACCTCGGCGAGCGCCTCACCGACCGAGGCGACGGTGCGATCGATATCCGCGTCGGTCGTCCGCCAGCTGCAGACGGAGATCCGCATCACGCGTGCGCCGTGCCAGGTCGTCCCGCCGAACCACGCCTCGCCACGGGCCTGGATGCGTGCGATGACTTCGTCTGTGCGCCGATCGTGGTCACCGCCCGTGTCGAGGAATCGCACGAGCCCCTGATTGATCACCGGCTGGGCGATCAGCTCGGCACCGGGAAGTGAGGCGATCTCGCTGGTAAGTCTCGACGCGTGCCGGCAGCAACGGGCGACCATCTCGTCCACGCCGGTCCGACCGAGCGACCTGATCGCCGCGTAGACCGCGAATGCTCGCGAGCGTCGTGACCACTCCGGGTTCCAGTTCATCTGATCTAAGCCGGCCTCAGCCGGATCGAAGTAGCTCGCCGACGCGGTCATCGAGTCGCGGTGAGGATTCGGATCGGCGACGAACGCGAACCCCACGTCATACGGGACGTTCAGCCACTTGTGCCCGTCGGTTGCCCACGAATCGGCCCTCTCGACACCCTCCAGGAGATGGCGGTAGTCGGTGCTCGCTCTGGCCCAGAGGCCGAATGCGCCGTCCACGTGAACCCACGCCCCGTGCACGTGTGCGATCTCGCAGGCCTCGGGAAAGGGATCGAAAGCGCCGGTGTTGAGCTCGCCGGCCTGCAGGCAGACGATCGTCGGGGCTGCTGAGTCGCGCTTCAGCGCCTTCGCCAACGCGTCAGGCTTGATGGGACCGCCATCCTCGGCCGCGACCTCGACAACCGCGTCAGTGCCGATCCCGAGCAGGCGAAGCGCTCTGTCGATCGTCGTATGCCGGAACTCCGAGACGAGGACGCGGATCTGCGGCCCCGCCGCGAGACCCTGCCTCTGGACGTCGATGCCATGCCCCGCGAGAACGTGATGCCGCGCGGCGGCGAGCGCGGTCACATGGGCCATCTGACACCCACTGACGATTCCGAACGACGCTCCCGAAGGGAGCCCGAGCAGCTCTTTCAGCCATGTTCCGCACGTCTCTTCCACCACGGCGGCCGCAGGCGACGTCGCCACGATCGCGGCGTTCTGATCCCAGGCCGTCGTCAGCCAGTCGGCAGCCACGGCGGCCGGAAGCGCACCGCCGATCACCCAGCCGTAGAAGCGCCCGCCCGTCGAGTCGAGGAGGCCCCCTTCGACACCGCGAACGAGCTCGTCGATGACTCGCTCGGGGTCGAGGCCAACCTCGGGCAGCGGCCCAGCGAGCCGCTTCCTCAGCTCGTCTGGTGTCGCCGTCGCCGCGACATGCGTATCGTCGAGCGCGGCGAGGTAGTCGGCGGCGTGTGCCGCGGCAAGCTCGAGGAGCTTTCGCTCGGACACGTCGCGGCTAACCGTCCAGCTTTCCGGCCCGCCGCATGACGTCGACGAGCTGGTCGGTGTCGAGCCCGTGGGCGGTCGCCCCGTTCTTCCCGACCATCGTCTCGGCGGCCACGACCGCGTTCACGATCGCCTCCTCGGCGGCCTCGATCGTCGCCCAGAAGAGCGGGGTGATCGAGTCGTTGCCGAGCATCGTGACCGGGTGGGTCCCACCGCCGTGGAGCCCGCGGTTGCCCGTCGCGAACGCGATGAAGATGTCCCCGCTCGAGTTGGCTCCGGATCCGCCCGCCCGGGCGACGCCGAGCCCGGCGCGCTGGGCGAGCCGGTCGCACTGGTGCGGGAGGAGCGGCGCGTCGGTTGCGACGACGATGATGATCGAGCCGCTCTCCTGGAGCCGTCCCTCGTCCACGACCGGGATCCGGTCCGGCCCGATCTCCTCGCCGACCGCGATGCCATCGACCCGGAACCGCTCTCGATCGCCGTAGTTCGCCTGGACGAGCGCGCCCACCGTGTAGCCGCCATCGGAGTACGAGAGTCTGCGGGAGGCCGTTCCGATTCCGCCCTTGAACTCGTGGCAGATCATTCCGGTGCCACCTCCGACGTTGCCTTCGGCGACCCGGCCCGAGGAGGCAGCTGCGATCGCCTGGAAGACGTGCTCGGCCTTCACGTGAAACCCGTTGATGTCGTTCAGCACTCCGTCCCAGGTCTCGCCGACGACAGGAAGGCTCCATGCGTCGTCGTCGACGGCTCCCTGCTCGATTGCCGCCGCAATCAGCGCATCTCGCACGACGCCGACCGAGTGCGTGTTCGTCAGGCCGATCGGCGTGGTGAGGAGGCCGGACTCACGCACCCATTCGAGGCCCGTCAGCTCGCCGTTCCCGTTCAGCCGATGGCACCCGGCAAAGACGGGATCGGTTCCGGGATCGCCGTCGTGCGGGAAGATCACGGTGACACCGGTGCGAACAGCGTCGCCTTCGACGAGCGTGGTGTGTCCTACCCGAACGCCGCCGACGTCCGTGATCGCGTTCAGGGGACCGGGCGCCAGTCGTCCGACGGTGAGGCCGAGATCGCGCGCCCTCACGCGGTGAGGCCCCTGCGGACGTACGCCTCTCGCGCCTCGCGGACGAGCGTTGCACACACCGGGGCGCCTCCTGCGTCGAGCCGGCTTGCCAGCTCGTCCATCTGTCCTGCGGTCGCGCGACCCGGCCGGAGAAGCTCGTAGAACTCGAGCAGCTCGTCATCCGAGAACGAGCAGAGCTCCGCTCCTCGCCGGAGGTTCGTCGCGAGCTGAGGATTGCCTCCTCGCTCCGCGAAGTCGGCCTGCAGACGCAGGGTCTCCGGGCTGATCCGGACGTCTGCCGGCCCAACATCGTTGGCCAGCACCGCGTCGAGCGTGATCTCGGAGACCGGCCGTCCGCTCGTCGTCGCAACGGCGTCACGGGAGCCCTCCGCCAGCGGGTAGGTCAGCTCGGCCATGTCGCCTCGACCTCGACGGGGTCGGTCTCGCTCGAGCAGCGCCGCTCGACCGCGACCATCTGGACGACGCGGGCGTGGTACTTCGGCCCGAGCGGCTCACTCGACTCGGGTAGAAGCAGCGGCTCGACCGCCGCTCCCCGCGCGTAGCGCGCCGCATTGCGCCCAAGGCGCCGGTACAGGTCGCCGGTGACGCGCGGGGCGATCGAGAAGAGCTCGAGATTTCCGAGCGGCGGCAAGTCCGCGTGGTGGATCAGCGCCGTACCCTTCGCCTGAAGCCCGATGGACACCGCGGATCCCGAGAGTTGGGCGGCCGTCCAACCGATGTTCCCGAGGTCGATCGAGCGGTTGACGCGAACGAGCCTGCTCGCCTGCCCTTCCTCCTCGATCCCGGCGAGAACCTGGCGGAGGACCTCGGCGATCGTCATGCCGTTCAGCGCGATCCACAGCTCCTGCCCGAAGCCCGGCGAGAGTCCGACGACGACCTCGTCGGGACGCACGCGCGAGCGCGCGGGGCCGCCCTCGGTGACCTCGAGGCAGCCGACGCCGCGCGCCTGCTCGGCCGCGAGGTCGTCCGGGGACCAGACCTGCCGCACGCGGCCGACCTCCTCGCGTCGGGCCGGCGTCATCCGGTACCCCGAGCCCGGGCCGGCGTAGTCGTTCGGATCGGTCAGGTTCGAGAGCACGTGCATGCCATCGTCGAAGATCGCCGAGGTCTGGAGGAAATCCCCGAGAAGCCGCTGCCGAAGCATCTCGAGCACGCGCTCGGCCTCGACCTCGTAGCCGTGCTCGGCGAGGCAGCGCACGACGTCGAGGATGGTGACGCCCCGCTCCATGATCCGGTTCCCGGCGGTCGGGACGGCATCCGGAGCGAGCTCGGGCACGTCGAGTGAGCCGTGCGCAACGACGCAGGCGTCGACGTCCTCGTCCGTGAAGGTCGCTAGCCCGAGCTCTTCGAGCACCGCGCGGCAGGCCTCGGCGGCACGTCTTCGCAGCGGCAGGAGCTCGTCGTCGCGCCGGGACCTGAGACCGCCTTCGAAGCCCCAGTCCCGCTGGACCACGAGGTAGTCGTCGATGTCCTCCGCGTTGAAGTTCGACGGGCCGAACGCGTTGTCGTACGCAGGTATCGACCCGAATCCTGAGAAGAGAAAGTCCGACCCCGCGAGGAGAAGCGGCAGCGTGTGCGCGGTGCGCCGGATATCGGAGGCGGACATCAGCGTGTCGTTCCCGGTGCAGGATTCGAGGTCGTGCAGCATCACGCAGAGGTTCTCGGCGATCACCTCGCGCATCCCGTCAGGAACCGACGCCGTCACGTTCACCCCGTCGATCCCGCCGTTCTGGACGCCCTGTGCGCCCGCCGCCCGCGTAACGGCAATGCATCGCGCCTCGAGGTAGAGCATCGACTTGCCCTCGGTCGCGCCCATCAGGCACTCGGCCCCCGAACCGGACGTGAACCGCATCTTCAACCCGCGGGAGGCGTAGCAGGATGCGAGGAACGCCTTCGACCACGGTGTGTCGTCGCCATCGACGAAGACCTGCTCGGTGCCGTAGACCGACACCGTCTCCGCATATGTCGTCAGCCCGCGCATCCCGAGCTCGAGCTCCATCCGCTCCTCGACCGAGCACTGCGTCAGCGCCCCGACGGCGGCGACCTGGCTCCCGATCAGGAGGGCAAGGGCGTTCGCGGGCGCGTCGCGCAGGATCGGGACGGTCGTCTCGAGCTCCCGGAACCCGAGCGCGACGGCGGACGCCGCGTCGGCTGCGATCAAGAGCGGGTGATCGACCCGGTTCGTGACGTGCGCCTGGATGGACGGCGTCTTGCGCACGCGCATCTTCTGCATCGCCTGCAGGATCTCGACCGGCGTCAGGAGCGCCAGCGTCGCCGACAGCTTCGCCGGCGTCATCCCCGCCACGAGACGAGTCACCTCGCGACGTGGAACTCCAGGATCGACGAGCATCCGGGCGAACGCCACCGTGTCGAGCGCCATCGCCTCGTCGGCGACCGTCGTGTCGATCCCGTGACGGGCGATGAACTCGTCGATCAGGTCGAACTCCGCCTCCGCCCTCCCGTCGAGCTCGACCACGCGCCCATCCTCGATCCGAATGGACGGCTCGGGATCGAAGGGGCTCGCGAAGGCGACCAGCCCGAGCGAGGGATCCTCCGGGACGAGGTTGTCGCGACTGATCGGCCTCGTCGCGTAGTAGGCGGATCGAAGAGACGCGGCCTCACGGTCGGTCGCACTCACGCGCGTCCCTCGCCGGCGACGGCTCCCGCCGGGCGGAGCCCGGCTCCGCCGAC
>JBBQXH010000113.1:0-7982 GCA_038209835.1 Gaiellales bacterium
CGCGCTTGCCCACGTGCTGCCCGGTGAACTTCACGCCGAGTGGAAGCGCGAACACGACCGTTGCGACGAGGAGCGGCTGAACGACGATGAGCTTCCCGACGCCGAGTGCCGCCGCCTGGGCGGCGTAGCCGAATCCGTCGACCGCGAGGCCGAGGAGCCACACTGGCCTTCGGGCTAGCCTCAGCAGGAAGCCGGCCTTGAGGGCGGCGTCGTCGGACTCCTGCATCGCCCCACGCTGCTGAAGGACGGTCGCGACCGCGAAGAGCAGCGCCGCGACGAGTGCGAGAACGATCGCGAGCACTAGGCGCCATCCCTCTCGCAGGCGGCTGTCATCGCCGGCGTCTGCTCCGTCAGGTCGAGCCGAGCGGCCATCCAGTCGAACGACTGCTCGAGCGTCGCCGTCCAGACGCTCGCAGTGTGCCCACCGCCAGGGACAACGACGAGACACGTCTCGATGCCGGCCTTCTCGGCGAGCGGCACGACGACCCTGGCCGCGTCGTAGGGCCCCGTGTCGTCCGTTCCGACCTGAAACCAGCCGCCGATCTCCGGGTAGCGCCGCTCGCGCAGCAGGGTCGTCGCGAGATGTGCCTGGTACGCTGCGCGATTCCCGTCGAAGAGATCCTCGACCGTGTTGTCGCCGAATTGCGGGCCGGCGAGTCCCTCGGAGTTCATGAACGTGCGGAAGAGGTCGGGATGGCGCAGAGTCAGCATCATCGCGCACATCCCGCCCTCGGACAATCCCCCCAGCGCCCAGGATCGTGCGTCCGCCTTCGCTCCGAAGGTGTCGATCACCCAGTTGCGGACGTCCACGGTGAGATAGGTCTCGGCGTTGCCCTGCGACCCATCCACGCACTCCGTGTCGCGCGTGAAGCCGCCGTTGATGTCGGGCATGACGAGGATCGGCGCGACGCCGTCGTGGGCCCGGGCGAAGCGATCCGCCGTCAGATCGGCCAGGCAGCAGCGCGTCCAGTCGTCGGGTGACCCCGGCTCGCCGTGGAAGAGCATGATCACCGGAAGCTTCGGCCGTGGCCGGCGAAACCACGCCGGGGGGAGGTAGACATTCGCGTCACGAGCGTCGAATCCCGATGCAGTATTGGGAACGTGGAGGGACACGACCTGACCGTGATTCGGAACCACGGTGCTGGTCAGGACGCTGTCGGGCGCCTGGTCGGCCGCGTACGTGCCGAAGAGCTCGTCGAACTGTCGGAAGTAGAGGTAGTACGCGTTGAACCCGGCGGCGACGGCGACCAGGGTCAGGAGCACCGAGAGGACACCGAGCGAGACGCGCCAGCGTGCCCTGACGCTCCAGAAGATCGCCGCCGCGAGCGCCGCCAGGGCGAGCGCAACGATGACCGCGACCGTCCACCAGTTCGCGATCGGAAAGGTGAAGGCGGCAGGCCAGATCACGGCCGGGCGAGCGTAGCCTCTTGACCGGTCGCAGCCGAATGTCTGACGTTAGACTCATGAACCGTGGACTTCACGATTCCCGAGGAGCTCACCGAGATCCGCACCGCCGTCCGGGAGCTGTGCGAGCGATTTCCCGGCGAGTACTGGCGCGCCCTCGAGCCTGACAAGTACCCCGAGGAGTTTGTCGCTGCGCTGACCGAGAACGGCTGGCTTGCAGCGCTCGTCCCCGAGGAGTACGGCGGCGCCGGACTGTCGCTGACGGCGGCGAGCGTCATCCTCGAGGAGATCAACGCGACGGGGGGCAACTCGGGCGCCTGTCACGCGCAGATGTACATCATGGGCACGATTCTGCGACACGGCTCTGAGGAGCAGAAGGAGCGCTACCTGCCGAAGATCGCTTCCGGGGAGCTCCGGCTGCAGGCGTTTGGCGTCACGGAGCCGACGGCCGGCTCCGACACGACGAAGATCCAGACGACGGCCGAGCGCGTCAACGGCGGCTACGTCATCCGCGGCCAGAAGATCTGGACGTCACGAGCGATGTACTCCGACCTCATGCTTCTCCTCGCACGCACGACACCGATCGAGGAGGTCGAGAAGAAGACCGAGGGGCTCTCGACGTTCATCGTCGACATGAAGGCCGCGCTCGAGGCCGGGACGATGACGATTCGACCGATCAAGACGCTGATGAACCACGCGACCACTGAGATCTTCCTCGACGGCGTCGAGGTGCCCGAGGAGAACCTCGTCGGCGTCGAGGGCAAGGGTTTCCGCTACGTCCTCGACGGGATGAACGCGGAGCGCGTCCTGATCGCCGCGGAGTGCATCGGCGACGGCCGCTGGTTCACCGAGAAGGCAAGCGCGTACGTCTCAGAGCGCGTTGTGTTCGGACGCCCGATCGGCGCGAACCAGGGTGTCCAGTTCCCGATCGCGGAGGCGCACGCGCAACTCGCGGCGGCCGACCTGATGCGCTACAAGGCCGCGTGGCTCTTCGAGCAGGGGCTGCCGTGTGGCGCGGAGGCGAACATGGCGAAGCTCCTCGCCGCGGAGGCCTCCTGGCAGGCCGCGAACGCGTGCCTCGACGCCCACGGCGGCTTCGGCTTCGCCGAGGAGTACGACATCGAGCGAAAGTTCCGCGAGACGCGCCTCTACAAGGTCGCGCCCGTGTCGAACAACCTCATCCTCGCCTACGTCGGCCAGCACGTGCTCGGCATGCCCCGGTCGTACTAGGCAAGCCTCGGCAGTGGCGCGCAGCGGACGCGGCGCGAAGCGCCGCCAGGACGCGAAGGCCCACCGAGCCCGCCAGGGCTCGGTACAAAGAATCGCTGCCGGCCGACGGCCGATATCCGCCGTGGAGCGCCGGTGGGAGCCGGCGCGGTCACAGGCAAGGACCGCCAGAATGCGGGCCGCGCAGCGGCCCGACCGGCGGCGTGGATGATCCGCAGGACTCGTCCTTTGCTGCGCCGTAGAGGTAGTGGTCGTGGTTGACGGCGACGTCGTCGGGGCCATCGGGATCGTCCACGAGGTCGATGAGCGCTTCGAGCGGATCGGCGTCCGGCTGCTTTCTCCGCATGACCTGAGTATGCATTCTTCCGTGCCCTACCGAGGTGCCCGTGCGGCCCGGTACGGCCGCCGATCCCTGGCCACGTTCCGGATCCACCGAGCGACCGCCTCAAATCC
This sequence comes from Gaiellales bacterium, assembly GCA_038209835.1. Lineage (GTDB taxonomy): Bacteria > Actinomycetota > Thermoleophilia > Gaiellales > Gaiellaceae > JBBQXH01. The sequence continues at coordinate 3,085 of JBBQXH010000113.1, forward strand.
CGTCCTCTCCTACACTCCCGGAGTGCCGATCGTGACGCTCCGCGCGCCGCTCCGCGATCTCGCCGGAGGCACGGCCGAGGTTCAGGTCGACGCACGGACGGTCGGGGAGGCGGTTCACGCGGTCGAGGATGCCTACCCGCCGATCAGGGGATGGATCCTCGACGAGCACGGCAGCCTCCGACCGCACGTCAACGTGTTCGTCGACGGCGAGCGCTGCCGCGAGACGACCTCCGTCGCGCCGGACGCCGTCCTGCATGTCCTGTCTGCGATCTCTGGAGGTGAGCGATGACAGAGCTTCTCGTCGGCTCGAAGAAGGGCCTGTTCGTTCTGCGCGGCGAACCGGGCGAAGCGTTCGAGATCGCGCACCGCGCGTTTGCGGGCGAGGTCGTCGAGTACGCGATCCGCGACCCGCGAAATGGCTGCTACCTCGCGAGCGTCACGTCCGGCTTCTACGGCCCGCGACTCATGCTCGCCGACGACCCGACCGGCGAGTGGAGGCAGGCGGAGGGCTTGGCCTTCCCGGACGACATTCCCGATGGCACCGTCGAGCGCATCTGGGTCATCCGGCCTTCGGAGGAGCCGGGCGTCCTCTACGCCGGCACCGCTCCGGCGGCGCTCTGGCGGAGCGAGGACGACGGCGAGACGTGGGAGCTGAGTAGGGGACTCTGGAACGTACCGACTCGCCCGGAGTGGAACCCCGGCGCCGGCGGCCTCTGCCTGCACACGATCTGCACGTGGCCAGACGATCCCGACAAGCTCGCGGTGGCGATCTCCGCTGCCGGTGTCTGGATCTCCGAGGATCGCGGCGCGACGTGGCGGACGGGATACACGGGTCTCTATCCCAGGTACATGCCGGAGGAAGCCCGTGAGGGGACGCACGCGCTGTGCGTCCACGACATGCAGCGGGCGCCACTCCGCCCCGACCGGCTCTTCCTGCAGTTCCACGGCGGCGTTTATCGCAGCGACGACGCCGGCGAGACCTGGCTGGATATCGCCGGAGGCTTGCCGGCGGACTTCGGCTTCCCGATCGTCGTCGATCCTTCCGATCCCGACAGCGCCTACGTGATCCCGCTGACGGCAGACGTCGATCGCGTCACAACGGAAGGACGCCTGCGCGTCTACGAGACGCGGGACGCCGGCTCAAGCTGGACACCTCACTCGGACGGGCTCCCGCAGGAGGAGGCGTACCTCACGATCCTACGCCAGGCGTTCGACGTCGACGGGGCGAGCCCGCTCGGGCTCTACTTCGGCACCACGTCAGGCGAGGTATTCGGCTCGGCCGATGCAGGAGCGAGTTGGTTCACGGCCGCACCGCACCTCGCTCCCGTGACGTCTGTCCGGGTCAGCGGTTGAAGCCCTCCTCGGTCGCGCTCCCTGACGGGCGCGCAGTCTCCTACTTCGATCTCGGCGACCCAAACGGCACCCCGGTCATCCTCTTCCACGGCGCGCCACAGGCTGCGAGCTGCTGGCTCTTCGCGGACCCGATCGCTCGCGAGCTCGGCATCCGCGCGATCGCTCCGGACCGTCCGGGAATCGGTGGATCGACCTTCTCTCCCGGTCGGCGCCTGGGGGACTGGCCGGCCGATGTCACGGTCCTTGCCGACAGGCTCGGGATCGACGGCTTCTCGGTGCTCGGCTGGTCGGCTGGCGGGCCCTACGCGCTGGCCTGCGGGGCTCTGCTTCCCGAGCGGGTGACGGGGGTCGGGGTCGCAGCCGGAACCTGTCCGCTCGACTGGCCGGGCGCGAAGGACGGGCTGAACCGCCAGGACGCTCGACTAGTCCGCCTCGTCCTGCGGTCGCCAAGGCTCGCCCGGGCTGCACTCTCGACATCGGCCGAGGTCACCCGGCTCAGCCCGTCAACCGCCGGCCGGCTCGCGAGGCATGCGTTGTCCGTCCCGGAGCGCGGCAGCTGGCAACGCCACAGGAAGGAGCTCGACGACATGCGCTTCTTCCTCGACGCGTTCCAGCAGGGCTCCGCGGGCGTTGCCGACGATTACCGCGTGTACAGCCAACCGTGGAGATTCGACTTGGCCGACGTACACGTCCCCACCCACTTCTGGCACGGTGACGCCGACTCGCTCGTGCCGCTCCGCCACACGGAGCTTCTCGCGGCGCGGATTCCCGGCTCGACCGTCGAGGTCTTCGCGAACACCGGCCACCTGCTCGTCTACGACCACCTCGACGAGATGCTGCAGACGCTCACGGCGCCCAGCTAGTAGTGCTCCCGGGCGGAAGGACGGTCATGATCCTGACGGCGAAAAGCAAGCCGGGCAAGGACGCAGGGAGCGTTCGTATCCGGAGGATACGGACGCGACCGAGGACGCCGGCCGGTGCCGCTTTGCAGCCGTCAGGGCACGAGCGTCCTTCCGCCCGGGAGCACTGAGCTTGATCGGCTTCGCGCCCCACGGGCAGTAGCGCTTCACCGTCTCGACCCAGTAGGTCAGGTTGGAGTCGAGATCGGAGGGGCGCCCGTCGCAGAGCTCGATGGTTGCCTCGACGAGCCTCACGTTACGCAGGTGCCACCGGTGGCCCGTATTGACCTGCGTTCCGCGGTAGATCCTGCCGAGCGGGATACCGGCCGAGGCGTGCTCCCGGATGGCGCGCTTGACGGCGGCGATGTCCTCCGATCCGTTCAGGTAGGTCCGGAACGTCTCGCCTGTCACCTTCCATGTGACGACAGCGCGACGCTCGTTCGCGGAGAGCGCTCCGCCGGTGAGGAGCAGGCCGAGGACGAGGACGACCGAGACGATGGCGAGCACACGACTCACTACCTGAGCGTACTGCGTTAACGCAGTCTGAACCTCCCCTAACGGTGGATTAACCGCGCTCAACCCGGCTGAACCGACGGGCTGGTTCACTCATCGGCGTACCCGTCGAGGAGGAGAGACCTTTGAGCGAGAGCGAGACCACGATCATCCGTGAGCCCGGGGGAGAATCCGCGCAGCTCGAGCGCGCGCTCTTCGAGCTGAAGCGCGTCGTCGTCGGCCAGGAGCACGTGCTCGAGCGCGTCCTGGTCTGCCTGCTCGCCGGCGGGCATCTCCTGCTCGAAGGCGTTCCGGGCCTGGCGAAGACCCTCACAGTGAAGACGCTCGCCGAGGTGTTCGGCGGGACGTTTCACCGCATTCAGTTCACCCCTGACCTGGTTCCCTCCGACCTTGTCGGCACGCGCATTTACCGCCCTGGCGACGGCGAGTTCGCCACGGAGCTCGGGCCGGTCTTCTGCAACTTCCTCCTCGCGGACGAGGTCAACCGCGCGCCCGCCAAGGTGCAGTCGGCTCTCCTCGAGGTCATGCAGGAGCGCCAGGTGACGATCGCAGGCACGACCTACCCCGTTCCCGCGCCCTTCCTCGTCCTCGCGACGCAGAACCCGATCGAGTCCGAGGGCACCTACCCGCTCCCCGAAGCCCAGCTCGACCGCTTCATGCTCAAGGTTGTCGTCGACTACCCCGGGTTCGCGGACGAGCTGACCGTCGTTCAGCGCTCACTCGCAGGGCTCGCCGAGGTCGAAGAGGCGGTCTCGGCCGACCAGCTTCGCGGCCTGCAGGAGGCCACCGGATCCGTCTACGTCGACCCGGCCGTGACAGCGTATGCCGTCCAGCTCGTCCTCGCGACGCGCCGCCCCGCCGAGCACGGGCTCGATGACCTCACCCGGCTGATCGCCTTCGGCGCGAGCCCGCGAGGGTCGATCGGCCTGATCCACGCAGCACGCGCTCTCGCCCTCCTCCGCGGTCGCCGCTACGCGCTTCCGCAGGACGTCGCCGAGCTCGCGAGAGACGTCCTGCGCCACCGGATCGTCCTCACCTACGAAGCGCTCGCCGAAGAGCGAACGGCCGACGAGATCGTCACCGCCGTGCTCGGCGCGGTGCAGATGCCGAGAATCGACCTCGCACGGGAGGCAGCGTGAGTCTTCGGCTTGCCGCAACGGCCGCTCCACGCAGTCCGGCTGCCCCGGGTCCCGGGGCGATGCCTGAGGCACTGCTCCGTGCGCTCGATCTGACGGTGAAGCACAAGCTCGACGGGATGCTCCCCGGCGACGATCGCTCGACGGCGCTCGGGATCGCGACAGAGCTCGCACAGGTCCGCCTGTACGAGCCCGGAGACGACGCCCGGCGGATCGACTGGAACGTCACCGCACGCACCGGAGAGCCTCACGTGCGCGTGGACATCGCCGAGCGGGCGCTGACGACGTGGCTCGTCCTCGACGTCTCGCCCTCGATGCTCTTCGGGACAGCCGACCGGCGGAAGGCAGATGTCGCGGAGGGGGTCGCGCTCGCCGTCGCCCACGTCGCCCGCCGGTCACGGCGCCCGCTCGGGGTCGCGACGTTCGGAGGACCGACCCCCAACCTCATCAGGCCGTCTCAGACGCGTACCGGCGTCGTCTCGCTCCTCGAGGCGCTCCGGCGCGAGCAGGCGGAACGCGGCCTCCACGAGCCGTCCTTCGCAGATGCGCTCCGCACCACGTCACGGCTCGCCTCGAACCGATCGCTGCTCGTCGTCGTCTCGGATTTCCGTGGCCCACGCAGCTGGCGCGCGGCGCTGACGCGGGCTGCAGGACGCCATCACGTGTTGGCCGTCGAGATCCGCGACCCGCGCGAGCAGGAGCTGCCTGACGTCGGTGAGCTCTGGCTCGTCGATCCCGAGACGGGCCGGCAACTGCGCGTCGACACCTCGAGCCAGAAGCTGCGCCCGTTTCGCCGAGAGCGCTGAGTCCGAGCGACGCGGCCTGGCCACCGAGCTGCGCACCTGCCGCGCCGATCATGTGGTGCTGACAACGTCCGGTGACTGGCTCCGAACCTTGGCCGTGGCGCTCCGGCGCCGGATGCGAGGCTCGCGATGACCTTCGCCTGGCCTCTCGCGCTCCTCGGTCTCGCGATCGTCCCGCTCGCTCTGGCGGCGTA
>JBBQXH010000114.1:0-7972 GCA_038209835.1 Gaiellales bacterium
CGTTCGTGATCTCGTTCGACGAGGTGGTGATCGCGAGCTTCGTCGTCGGAGAACAGGTGACGCTTCCTGTCTACCTCTACTCGGGTCTGCGTTTCTCAGAACGCGTGATGCTGTTCGTCCCCGTTGCGACCGTCATGATCATGGTGAGCTTCGTCCTCGTGATCGCCGCGGAGTTGATACGACGCACTGGCGAGCGCCGCCTCGGGATCCGGTCGTGAAACGGATCGCCGCCACCTGCTGTCTGGCTCTCGCACTCGCCGCGTGTGGTGGCACCGAGGCCGGCGCACCGAAACCCCAGGCTCCCGCCCCGAAGGCATCGGCTCCGGATCCGGCGAAGGCTCAGGAAGCTGCTCGAAAGCTCCTCGCCGAGTACGAGAAGTGCGGTAGCTGCACGGCGGCCGAGCGAGCGCGCGAGCGGATCGAGAACGGGCTCGTCACCAAACCCGCCGAGTAGACCCTCAGGCTGATTCCCGCACAAGCTCCATCGTGGAGCAGTGCACCCCGCCGCCGCCCTTCTGGATCTCGTCGTAGGGGATCGCGACGACCTCGACGCCGCGGCGCTCGAGCAGCTCGCGGGCACGCGGGCACCCGTCCTCCATCAGGACCCGTCCAGGGCGTAGGACGAGGGAGTTGATCGCCCACTCCTCGCCGCGTGGGCAGGGGATTGCTTCGATGCCGAGCTCACCCAGCCGCTCGAGGAACCAGTACGGCAGCCCCGCGACGTCGACGAGCGCCTTCTCGGAGTCGAGCATCCCGAGATGGCCGTCGAGGTGGATCGACCAGCCGGTCATCGGAACCACTACGAGCTCGACGCCCATACGGCGACAAACCTCCTCGAGCTGGCGCGCCCCCTCGTCGTTACAGCGGACGGACGTGCCGTAGGCAGCCACTCCCGGGGCGAGCTTCACGAACGAGCCGCCCTCGACCAGCCCGTTCCCTGTAATCGTCGCGAGGATCGGCATCCCCAGCGCCGCTACCGCCTGCGTCACGAGTCGCTCCTCCCCGCGCCGCATCGCGGGCGCCATCCGGCCGATGACGGCGCCTCCCGGAAGCGTGAGCAGCGGGTCGCGCGTGTAGATCGGGCGCGAAAGGTGCGGCGGGGCGGCTCTGTCGACGAAGACCACTTCGATTCCGTCGGCTTCGAGCGCGGCGACCAACCCCTCGTGCTGGCTCTGAACCTTCGCCAGATCGGGGAGATCGCGCGAGAGCCAGTACCAGGTGCCTTCGGGATCGACGAGGGCCTGGGCGCGCTCGTCCCAGCAGTCGGCCCGGACGCGCTCCCACTCGGCGCCCGGACGTCTCACCAGCACCGTCCGCAACTTCCCGACCTCGTCCGCAGCCCCCCAGACCCGGCCCCAGACGCGCACCTGCTCCTCCGGGACCTCGAACGCAGGAGTCGGGAGCGAGGGCGTCAGCGACGCGTAGTAGCTATCGATAAACGGGTCGTCAGACATGTGAGACCCATTCTGCGACAGACGCGGCGATCGCGGGCGCGAGCTCGACGCCGCGATCCGCAGCCGCAGAGGCGACGAAGAGGCCGCCGATCTCCTCAACCGGCCCCGCCGTCCCGTCCGCCGTTCGCAACGTCCTGCGGCTGAGCACTGCGAGCTTCGACAACCCGGGGAGCAGCGCCTCAGCGCGGTCAGGGTGAGCGACATGGAGCAGTCCTGCCTCATCCTGGGCGATCCAGGCGCCGTCGCCGAGCGCGGGCCTTTCGTGCTCGTCACTCGGAGGCTCGACCATGATCAGCTCACCGAGCTCGGCACGAAAGGGAACCCTGACCCCGTGTGGCGCGCAGAGCCGCCACGACTCGGTCCCGGCCGCGAGGACGACAGCATCCGCCGGGAACATACCTTCATCGGTCACCACGGCACGAACTCGGTCAGACCGGACAGCGAGCGCCTTTGCGTCGCACCCGATGTGGATCTCGGCGCCGTACGAGCGCGCTTCGGCCGCAAACGCCGCTGCCACCGCTCGCGCACCGATCCTCCTCGCCGGCCAGTCGTCGGGGGGTGAGCGGTCGAGAAAGAATGCGCCGCCGGTGAAGTGGTGCAACTCGAGGTACGGCGCGATGTCGACCGAAGCCCGGAGCAGAGCCAGGTCGAGTGCGGATGCCCCACCCGCGAGCGCTCCCCGCTCGACCAGCCGCGTCCTGGCGCCCGACCTGGCGCACGCCGCCGCGACCGCTGTCCCGACGATTCCACCGCCGACAACAACTACGTCAGTCATGCGAGTAGCTCGCCCAGCTCGAGCCGGCGGTACGGGGTCGTGCAGGGCGGGCCGTCGGCGAGCACCATCGTCCGCGAGTCGAGCTCCATGACGATCGACGCGGCCGTTACCCCGCGCTCGTACTCCGGCAGGCTCTCGTCGGGGTGGCAGCAGATCGCGTTCGGGGCGTTCGCGTGATCGGCGAGCACGCGCTGGAGATCCTCGACGAGCACGGGCGATTCCAGCAGCCTGCGCGCGCGGTCGAGCCGGAACGGGCTGTCAGGCATCGCCCACAACGAGACGTCCTTGCGGGAGAAGGCCGGCGCGAGGAAATGGTTCGAGTGAGCGATCGTGCCGTCCTCGGGAAACAGGAGGTGGAGATCGGAGAAGCCTCCGGGAAGCGCCTCCACGCAGACCGCGAGCCCGTCGGAATGGGCGAGGACGTAGCTCGCCGAGGACGCCCTGATCCCGCGCTGGATTGCGGCGAGCGCCGCGGAGATCGTCTCGCAGCCGAGGATCGCGCGCAGAACGACGTGGTACGGGACGCCCGGCCTCCCAGAAACCGCGTCCGTCGCGAGCGCGTTCGTCGCGAGCCCGAGCCCGGCGGCGTTCATCCCGGCCTTGGCGAGCAGGCCTGCCTCGACGACGGTCACGAAGGCCGGGCCGTCGTCCGGCCGAGCCTCGAGCACCACGACCGTGTCGAGCGAGTGCGGGTACCAGTCCCAGTTCTGCGCGAGCAGCGTCTCGCCTGAGGCGCTCGCCTCGGGCAGGACGGCGATCGCGGTGCACGCACCGGCGAGACGTGTCGCCTGGCGAGCCTTGGCGGCGTAGACGACCTCGGTGCGGACGTTGAGCGCGAGAACGTCCTCTACCGGAACACCGGCACCTTCGGCGATACCTTCGATCTCCTCGAGCCACCGCGGGTCGTAGTCGGCGATCGGCTCCTCGAACGGGCGGGCCTCCGCGAGCACGTGGGGCCAGTCCCAGCCCGTGAGGTAGGCGAAGAGGTCGCGGTAGGCCTCGATCGACCGTTGCACGCGACTCCGGGCCTGCTCCCCGTAGGCGCGACCCCGCTCCCGTGGCCCTCCTTCGACGCGCACGTGCGGGTAGGTCGATGCCAAGGTCCGCCACGGTATCCAAGCCGACGAAGCTTCGTGGCGGTTCCCACTTGTACCCCGTTCCGGGGATCGCTATCCTGCGCTGACTGTCCGGTCAGTCAACATCGCCGGGGGAGCAGATGGTCGAGCGCCGGGAAGACACCGATCGCGTTGTCGAGATCCTTGATGCCGCCTGCCGGGTGATCGCCCGGGACGGCTGGGCGGGTCTCAGGATGAACGCCGTCGCGCGGCAAGCCGGTGTCTCCAAGGCGCTCGTCCATTACTACTTCTCGACCCGCAAGGAGCTGCTCCGAGCGGCGTTCGGACGCTCCGAGGACCTTGCGAATGCCGGTGTCGATGCCGAGCTCGCCGGAGTCGACGATCCGCGAGCACGCCTCGAGCAGTACCTCCTTCTCGTACTCGACGGACGGCAGGTCTTCGCCGAGAACCGTGCGCTCTGGAACGAGGTCTGGAGCGGCATCCGCCTCAACGCCGAGATCAGGCCCGATGTGGAGAAGCGCTACTCGTTCTGGATCGATCGACTCGCCGAGCTGATCGACGAGAGCCGCGAAGACGCGCCCGCGGAGGGAAACGCCGAGACACGCAACGCTGCGTGGCAGCTCGCCGCTTCGCTCGACGGCATCGAGGGGCTCATGCTCCTCGGCCTCGTCCCGCACGAGACGGCGACGCAACTCGTGCTGCAGAGCATCGCCGGAACGATGGCGACGGTCGCCGACCCGACCTGGGAGGCGGGCGTGGCGGTGGGTGCCAGATGAAACACCCCAAGGATCGCTCGGGACTGACGCGCCGGCAGCTCCTGCGCGGCGCCGCCGCGGCCGCAGTCGGAGTCGGGACTGCGGGCGTGATCGCCGGCTGCCAGAACACGACGACGCCGATCGGCTTCTGCGAGGAGGGTGTCGCGGGCGGAGGCGCAGGAGGACTTACATCGAACCTGGTCGTCCCCAAGCCCACCGGCCCCGGCGGCCTGCCGTTGCCGAGAAGCGACAACAGCGTCGAGTGGGCGATCGCCGAGGACAACCCGCCGATCGCGGATGGCCTGAAGTCCGAGGGCGGAACGCTCCAGCTCTTCAACTATGCGGACTACATCGACCCGGGGATGATCAAGCGGTTCAAGAAGCAGTTCGACTGCGACGTGAAGATCGGGACGTACAACTCGTCAGACGAGGCGATCGCGAAGCTCTCGTCCGGCCAGGTCGACTACGACGTGATCCTCGGCCTCGGGGCGAACGTCATCGTCCAGATGATGGCAAAGAAGATCATTCAGCCGCTCAACCACAGCCACCTGCCGAACCTCGAGAAGAACATCTGGCCGGAGCTCAAGAGTCCGTTCTACGACATCGGCTCCCACTACACGGTTCCGTACGTCGTCTGGCAGGACGGCATCGGCTGGCGCAACGACAAGGTGAGCGAGGACATCGCGGCCATGGACGTCCCCTGGGACATCTTCTGGGAGTCGGAGGCCTACAAGGGCAAGGTCGCAATTCTCGACGACAAACGAGATGCACTCGCCATGCCGATGCAGCGGGATGCGATGCAAAACGGCACGATCGTCGACGTGAACACCGAGGACCCCCAGATCATCGCCAGCGCCGGGAAGGATCTCGAGCAGCTGACAAAGGTCTCCAACATCAAGGTGACGATCACGGACTATCAGACCCTTCCTGAGGCGAAGACCTGGCTCCACCAGTCCTGGTCGGGCGATCTGCTCTCCGCAGCGCTCTACTACCTCCCCGAAGGAACCCCGGGCACCGTGCTGTCGTACTGGGGGCCGGACAGCGGCGGTGTCGTCCAGAACGACTTCTTCAACATCACGAAGGCCTCGACGCGGCCGGTGCTCGCACACGCTTTCCTGAACTTCATGCTCGACGAGAAGAACGCGTACGACAACATGATCAACTTCAACGGCTACATCCCGCCCCAGGTCGGGATCACTGCCGAGTCCCTCATCGAGAGCGGGCTCATCCCGGAGACCCTCGCAACGGCGATCACGCGACCGGAGGCGTTTGCCGTCAACCAAGAGACCCTCCAGCTGACCGTCGAGGGTGAGCGCCTCTGGGAGACGGCCTGGTCGAAGTTCAAGGCGGGGTAAGAAGAGGCTGATGGAAGGACGCTGGATCTGGCGCGTGCTCGCGCTCCCGGGGATCGTCTGGCTCTCGCTGTTTTTCCTCATCGCCTTCTACGCGGTGCTCGCCGTTGCGTTCGGCAACACGAACACACTGAGCGAGGTCGTCCCGTTCTGGAGCCCGACCCAGTGGAACGTCGGCTACGCCCACGAGGTCGTCCAGAACATCTGGAACGGCGGCCAGTTCCTGACGGTCTTCCTGCGCACCTTCGCCTACGTCGCGATCGCGCTCGCGATTTCGCTCCTCATCGGCTACCCGATCGCCTACTTCGCGGCGCGCCACGCTGGCGGCTGGAAGGGGGTCATCCTCCTCCTACTCGTCCTGCCATTCTGGATCAACTACCTGATGCGGATGCTGGCCTGGATCAACCTCCTCTCCCCCGACGGGTGGGGGACGAAGGCGCTCCACTACCTCGCGATCGACCAGCTCTTCATCAGTCTCGGGCTGCTCTCCGGCGAGGGCGGCTGGCTCGAAGGGCAGAGCGCGACCGTCGTCATCGCGCTCATCTACGGCTACATCCCGTTTCTCATCATCCCGCTGTTCGCTGCGCTCGACCGCATCGACCAGCGCCAGATCGAGGCCGCCCGGGATCTCGGCGCCAGCCCATTCGGCGCGTTCCGGCGGATCACCCTTCCGCTCTCGATGCCGGGGATCCTGGCCGGCGTCGTCCTGATCGCGCTGCCCATGTTCGGCGACTACTACACGAACGATCTCGTCTCGGCCTCCGCGAAGACCTCGATGATCGGCAACCAGATCGACCAGCTCACCCGCCAGGGATCCGACAAGGTCACCGGCGCCGTGCTGACGGTGATCCTCTCCCTCGTGCTGCTCGTCCTGATGCTGTACTACCTGCGCACGACCCGGCGAGCAGGGCCCGACGCGGCCGAAGCATGAGTTGGCTCCGAAACCCATGGGGACGCCCGCGCTTCCTGCCGCTCGTGACCGGCCTCTACGTCGTCTGGTCGATCATCCCGATCCTGATCGTGGTGCTGTTCGCGTTCAACGACGGACGGTCGAGAACGACGTGGCAGGGCTTCTCGCTGCGCTGGTTCACCGGCGCGGACGGCAGCGTCTTTCACGACCCGGCCCTCCAGTCTGCGCTCAAACACACGCTCCTCCTCGCGGTGATCTGCGTGATCGTCTCGGTGCCGCTCGGCGTCACGCTCGCGCTCGGGTTGCAGCGCTGGCGCGGGCGCGGCAGCGGGACGACGAACACGCTGATGCTGCTCCCCCTCGTGACCCCCGAGATCGTGATGGGCGTCGCGCTGCTCCTGCTCTTCCTGCAGATCTTCCAGTTCATCGGACTCGGCACCTGGGCGCAGGCGATCGGCCAGGTGACCTTCTCGATCTCGTACGTCGTCGTGATCGTGCGCGGTCGTCTCGTCTCGATCGGACGCGACTACGAGGAAGCCGCGGCCGACCTGGGAGCGCCGGCCTTCGACCGGCTGCTACGCGTCCTCATGCCCCTGCTCGCGCCCGCCATCCTCGCCAGCGCAGCGGTGGTCTTCGCGCTCTCGATCGACGACTTCGTGATCACCCAGTACCTGGCCGGCGGCGCCGACACGACCACCGTGTCGATGCTCCTCTACGCGTCGGGTCGCGGAGCGCCAACGCCGGCGCTGAACGCGCTGGCTACGGTCACACTCTGCATCACCCTGGCCACGCTCGGACTCGCGTACCTCGTCTACCGGCGCTTCGCCGGCGGCGGGAATGCGGCCTCGGCAGTGGGGCTGGATATCTAAATGACTGACGCACAGGCACCCGAGCAGTACGAAGGCGAGGTCAGGATCGAGTCGCTCGTCAAGAGCTTCGACGACGTCGTCGCGGTCGACGGAATCGACCTCTACATGCCGCCGGGCGAATTCTTCACGATGGTCGGCCCTTCAGGCTGCGGCAAGACGACGACGCTGCGCATGATCGCCGGCTTCGAGAGGCCGACGAGCGGGAATATCCTGCTCGACGGCGTCGACGTCGCGCAGACGCCGCCGCACAAACGCAGCGTCAACACGGTGTTCCAGAGCTATGCGCTCTTCCCGCATCTGACCGTCGCCGACAACGTCGCGTTCGGGCTCAAGTACCAAAAGGTCTCGAAGGCCGACCGGGCCAAGCGGGTGGCGGAGATGCTCGACGTCGTGCGGCTCGGCGGCTTCGGGAAGCGCAAGCCAAGCCAACTCTCGGGTGGTCAGCAGCAGCGTGTCGCGCTCGCCAGAGCCCTCATCCTGCGGCCGCGTGTCCTGCTTCTCGACGAGCCGCTCGGCGCCCTCGACGCGCGTCTTCGGAAGGATCTGCAGGTCGAGCTGAAGACCCTGCAGACCGAGATCGGCGTGACGTTCGTGTTCGTCACCCACGACCAGGAAGAGGCGCTCACGATGAGCGACCGAGTCGCAGTGATGAACAACGGCCGGGTCGAGCAGGCAGGGCCGCCGCAGGAGATCTACGAGGAGCCGGCCACGCTCTTCGTCGCCGACTTCCTGGGAGTGTCGAACCTTATACCGGCGATCGCCTCGGCCGACGGGACGGGCT
>JBBQXH010000115.1:0-7837 GCA_038209835.1 Gaiellales bacterium
CGAGGACGTGGTGGCCGGGATCCGCACACCCGAGCCGCTGGGCGCGATGAAGGAGCGGATGCCAGCGGCTTTCGACGAGCTGATGGAGACCATCCAGAGCCTCGAGGAGCACTACCGCGACATGCAGGACATCGAGTTCACGGTCGAGCAGGGCACCCTGTACCTGCTCCAGACGCGGACGGCGAAGCGGACGGCCGCCGCGGCGCTGAGGGCCGCCGTGGACATGGTCGACGAAGGGCTCATCTCGCGAGAGGAGGCGGTCGCCCGGATCGATCCCGGCCAGCTCGACCAGCTCCTCCACCCGATGCTCGACCCGAACGCCGAGTACGAGGTCGCCTGCAAGGGGCTGAACGCCTCACCGGGCGCGGCGACCGGGCGCATCGTCTTCGACGCCGATACTGCCGAGGATCGCGGACGGGCGGGCGAGGACGTGATTCTCGTGCGGTGGGAGACGACGCCCGACGACATCCACGGCCTGATCTGGGCGAGCGGCGTTCTGACGGCACACGGCGGGATGACCTCGCACGCGGCCGTCGTGGCGCGCGGGATGGGCAAGCCGGCGGTGACCGGCTGCGAGGGGCTCGCTCTCGAGCCAGACACGGCGATCATCGCCGGCCACCGCCTCGGCGAGGGTGACGTCCTGACGATCGACGGCGGCACCGGCAGGGTCATCCTCGGATCCGTGCCGCTCGTCCCGCCCCAGATGGACGAGAACTTCGCGACGATCCTCGGCTGGGCCGACGAGGCTCGTCGCCTCCGCGTCCGTGCAAACGCCGACACGCCCGAGGATGCTGTGAAGGCGCGCGAGTTCGGCGCGGAGGGGATCGGCCTCTGCCGCACCGAGCACATGTTCATGGCCGAGGAGCGCCTCCCGATCGTCCGGCAGATGATCATGGCGGGATCCGAAGACGAGCGGCGCCGAGCGCTCGACAAGCTTCTCCCGGTGCAGCAGTCGGATTTCGAAGGGATCTTCGAGGCGATGGCGGGCCTGCCGGTGACGATCCGACTGCTCGACGCGCCGCTCCACGAGTTCCTACCGCCGCTCGAGGACGCGGAGACCCCGCAGATGGCGCAGCGCATCCGGTCGCTTCGGGAGGCGAACCCCATGCTCGGTACGCGCGGTTGCCGCCTCGGACTTCTCTTCCCGGAGATCTACGAGATGCAAGTTCGCGCGATCGTCCGAGCCGCCCTCGCGGTTGAGGAGCGGACCGGATCCGCCCCGCTCGTCGAGATCATGCATCCGCTCGTGGGCTTCTCCGAGGAGCTCCGGCGGCTGCGGACGCTCACCGTCGAGACCGCCGCTGAGGAGATGGAGGATGCGGGGCGCCAGATCGACTATCTCGTCGGGACGATGATCGAGCTCCCCAGGGCGTGCGTCCGGGCCGACGAGATCGCCGAGGTCGCGGACTTCTTCAGCTTCGGCACGAACGACCTCACACAGACGACGCTCGGCTTCTCGCGCGACGACGCCGAGGGGAAGTTCCTCACGAGATATCTGGACGACCGGATCCTCGAAGCGAACCCCTTCGAGACGCTCGACCAGTCGGGCGTCGGCGACCTCATGCGGATCGCGGTCGACCGCGCCCGCGCCGTCAAGTCCGAGATCAAGCTCGGGATCTGCGGCGAGCACGGTGGAGATGAGCGCTCCGTCGGGTTCTGCCACAGGCTCGGGCTCGACTACGTGTCCTGCTCGCCCTACCGCTTGCCACTTGCACGCCTCGCCGCGGCGCAGGCGGCGCTCGCCGAGGAGGGAGTCGAGGCGCTCGCCGTCGGCGGGTGACTGCAAGGCGCCGAAGGCGCCGCGCAGCGGCCGAAGAGGCCGCGAAGGCTCGCGGGCTGCAAGGCCCGCACATGCGCCCGAAAGGGCGCCGCGCAGCGGACGGCGAAGCCGGCCGCGAAGGCTCGCGGGCCGAAGGCCCGCACATGCGCCCGTCGGACGCCTTGCGTTACACACTCACGCTCTGGAGCCCGAGCCGTTCGAGCTCGGCCGTGATCTGGGTATCACCAGCCTCTGCAAGAGCCCGAGCCGAGCTGTGCAGCTCGACGAGTGCGGCGAGGTATTGCGCGTGCGTCATCCCGCGACCCCCTGCAGCCGCTCGGAAGCGCTGTGCCGTCTCGCGAGGCACCTTCCGGAGCAGGATGTCGTCTGTCTCGCTCGACGAACCTCCAGGCTCTCCGGAGCGCAGGAATGCGCCTCTCACAGGGAACGGCGGACCTTGGGGAAACGGTGGCCCGAAAGGCACCTGAAACGGACGAATGACGTCTTCGAGCTCGTCGTCTTGCATCGAAAGCCTCCTGATAGCGGTGATAACGCTGATTAATCATGATATCAGGCCTCGATACGAGGCGCGTTGGCCCGGTTTAGGAAGGTCGGCGCGAGGGCAGTACACGCACAGCTGGCTGCGAAGTCCCTTCCGCGCCCTACCCCTGTTCGCTGACGAGGGATACGGCTGCTTCGCAGCCTGAACTTTGCGGCCGGCTTCCGCCGTCCGCTGCGCGGCGCTTCACGCCTTGCGGTCCGCCAGAATAGATACATGAGCGCCCCGGACGACCCCCGCATCGGAACCGAGCTCGCCGGCTTCCGCATCGAGCGACTGCTCGGGCGTGGCGGCATGGGGGTCGTCTACCTGGCCGAGCAGCTGAAGTACGGGCGCAAGGTCGCGCTCAAGGTGCTCGCGCCCGAGCTCGCCTCCGACGCGAGCTTTCGCGAGCGCTTCGAGCAGGAATGGCGAACGGCCGCGAAGCTCGAGCATCCGAACATCGTTCCGATCTACGAGGCCGGAGAGGCCGATGGCGTCCTCTACATCGCCATGCGGTACGTGGCCGGCACGGATCTCGGGGCGCTCCTCGCACGGCAGGGTCGGCTTACCCCGGAGCGGGCTGTCGGCATCGTCACCCAGATCGGCTCGGCGCTCGACGCGGCGCACGCCCAGGGCCTCGTTCATCGCGACGTCAAGCCCGGGAACATTCTGCTCTCAGCAGGCGCCAGCGACGAGGCCGAGCACGTCTATCTGACCGACTTCGGCGTCGCCAAGCAGACCAGGACGCCTGCCGGCCTGACGCGGACGGGGCTTTTCGTCGGAACGGTCGACTACTCGGCGCCGGAGCAGATCGAGGGCAAGGAGATCGACGGTCGCGCGGACGTGTACGCCCTCGGCTGCGTCCTGTACCAGTGCCTGACGGGAGCGCTTCCGTACGAGAAGGACTCGGAGGTCGCGACGCTCTACGCGCATCTCCACGAGCCTCCCCCGGCGCTCTCCGAGCGGCGGCCGGGCCTTCCTCCGGCCGTTGACGCGGTGATCGCGAAGGCGCTTGCGAAGTCGCCCGACGACCGCGACTCGACCTGCCGGGAGCTGTCGACGGCTGCCCGCGAAGCGCTTGGGCTCTCGACCGCACGCGGAGCTGCTCCGACTGTGATCGCCGGCGTCGGCGAGACGGTGGTCGACCGCCCCGTGGCTCCCGCCGCAACGGTTGCATCCTCCCCACGACCTTGGTGGCGTTCCCGCGCCGCTCTGATCGCCGCTGCAGCCGTTCTGGTGGCGGGAGCAGGTGCGGGGATTGGTATCGCGCTCTCCGGTGGCGGCGACGGTGGGGAGACTGCGGCGGGAGGTACTGGCGGTGGGACGACGGGCGCAGCGACCGGAGACACCGGCGCGACAGGGGCGACCCCCGTGGCCGACGACGGGAAGGGCGTCCTCGCGTTCTCGAGCCAGCGCGACGGTGACTTCGACATCTATGCGTCGGCGCTCGACGGAAGCGGCAGGGTGCTCTTGACGCCGGGCGCAGCCGACGAGGGGGGACCCCGGTTCTCACCGGATGGCTCCCGGATCGTCTTCTACGGCAGCGCAGACGGCGACTTCGAGATCTACACGATGGACACCGACGGCGGGAACGTCACCCAGCTGACGGATAACGACGTCGCCGACCTCTACCCGTCGTGGTCGAGGGATGGGACGAAGATCGCGTACACCGAGGAGGTCGACGGCAGCGCCGAGATCTTCGTGATGGACGCCGACGGAAGCAGCCAGACCCGGCTGACGTCGAACGGCGTCGATGAGCGGTATCCGAGCTTCTCCCCCGACGGCTCGCGGATCGCGTTCTCGACAGCCTCCGACTCCGGTTTCGAGATCGGCGTGATGAATGGTGACGGGAGCGGCGTCGAACAGCTGACCGCCAACACGGCTGACGACGACGCGCCCGACTGGTCGCCGGATGGCGCGCTGATCGTGTTCAGCTCGGACCGAAACGGGGGCAACTTCGACATCTGGACGATCACACCGGACGGCGCCGATCCCCGCCGACTGGCGACCGCCTCCCGCGAGGACGCGATCCCCCGCTGGGTCGGCGACGGGTCGAGGATCGTCTTCGACTCGAACCGCGACGGCGACTTCGAGATCTACCTGATGAACGCCGACGGCAGCGGCCAGACGCAGCTCACCGACGATCTGACGCCCGACTACGAGCCGGACATCTCTCTCACGGCGACCCTGCCAGAGGCGGCTAGCCCGGCCGAGTTCCTCGTCGACCAGAAGGCGTTCCCGACCGAGCGCGAGGCCGTGCTGCTCTCATCCATTCCGTCGAAGACGAAGGCGACATGCCAGCGCGAGTCCGCCGACGACCGGGCGGGTCGTGCGGTCGCGGGAGTCGTGTGTACGAGTGGCAAGGTGACCGTGTACTACGACCAGTTCCGCACGAAGGCGGCGATGGACGCGTACTACGCGCGTCTGCGGAGCGGGTCGGGCGCGACGCGCGACACCGGGACGTGCGGGCAGGACTCGACGGCCGAGTCCACCTGGAACATCGACGGCACGGTCAAGGGGCGGCTCCTGTGCTACGAGTCGAGCCAGGGCAACGCCGTTGTCGTCTGGACCCATGACGCCGACAAGATCCTCGGGTTCGCCCTCAGGCAGGACGCGAATCAGGCGCAGCTCGCGAAGTGGTGGAAGGGTCCCAACTCCGGCCCGATCGGGTAGCAGCTCGCGCTCAGGCGAACGGAACCTCGACGTCCACGGGATCCTCCGACCCGGCGGGGATCACCGTGAAGACGGCGGAATCGCCCTTCGTCTTCTTCCCGACGGCCTTGCAGTACGTCCCCACATCCCCGGTCACCGTCTTGCCGTCGATCGCCACGATCAGCGAGGGAGCGGGGAGGCCCGCCTCCTCCGCGGGCGTGCCCGGCGTCACGAACTCGACCGGCAGGCCATCCATCACGGGAAGCCCGAGCCCCTCGAGGTCGTCTGCGGTCGGGAGAGCGAGCCAGCCGATACCCGTCCACCCGAGCGACTTCCCGTTCGCGAGATCGGGCACGACGGTCTTCACGCGATCGACACCGATCGAATAGCGCTCGCCCTGGATCCCCGACTCGGCGTTGGCGAAGGTCGTCACACCGACGAGGTCTGCATCGGCGTCGAGAAGCGGGCCACCCGAGTTTCCCGGGTTGTGCGCGACGTCGGTCTGAATCACGTCGGGCAACGCGGCCGTATAGCCGAGCGGGACGGATCGGGTCTGAACCACCGACACGACGCCGGTGTTGACAGTCGGATTGTCACCGGCCGCGAGCGAGATCGGGAACCCGATCGAGACGACGGAGTCCCCCTGGCTCAGGTCGGCCTGCGACCCGAGCGGCATGGTGGTGAACCCGGCTCCGTCCTTCACCCGGAGAACCGCAAGATCCTCGCAGGGTGCGACCGCGACGATCTCCGCCGAGCGCTCGCGGCTCTCGGTCGCCAGCCGGACGGAGAACTTCGGCGCGGCGTTGACGACGTGCGCGTTCGTCACGACGAGCCCCTTGCCGGCGTCCCACACCCAGCCGCTGCCGCCGTTCTCGGACTCGTCGGTCACGAACCGGCGGATCTGCAGGGTCGAAGGCTCGGCGCGCTTCACGATCTGCGGGACGGTCAGCTTGTCGTCGCCTCCGCCCAGGATCCCGGTCACGAACAGAACCACCAGCGCAACTGCGACCACGAGCCCGGCGGCAGCGATCCCGGCCAGGATCCGCGCCCGGCTCGCCGACCTGCGCAGTGCGAGGCGTTCGATGCGGGAGGGGCTGGCGGGTTGGGTGGGTGGGGTGCCGGGGGTGGTGGGTTGTGAGGGGGTGTCGGCAGTTTGGATGGTGGTGTCGCCGATCCGGATGGTGTTGGTGGGGGTGAGGGCGGTGGGGGTGGTGATTCTTCTGCCGTCGACATGGGTGCCGTTGGTGGAGCCGAGGTCTTCGAGGGTGAGGGTGTCGTCGGGGTTTTGGGTGATGGTTGCGTGGTGTCGGGATGCTTTGTCGTCGTCGAGGACGATCTGGCAGTCGTGGTCTCGGCCGAGGGTGTTGCGTCCGGGGGCGAGCTCGACCGTCCGTGTGTGACCCGAACCCGATCTGACCGTCAGCCGCGTCATTCGAACCGGACGTTCACGTCCTGGGTTTCCGAAGCGTTCGGGCTGTAGACCGTGAAGACCGCGGTTTCGCCTTGCTCGTAGCTCCCGACGACCCCGCAGTAGGTTCGTTTCGACCCGTCCATCGGCCGACCCTCGATTCCGACGACGAGAAACGGTCCATCGGCCCAGCCGTTCTTCGCCGAGTTCGTTCCGGCGACCGCGCCGGTGACGACGACCCCGTTCTCGGCGGGCAATCCCACGCTCGGGAGATCGTCAGGGTCGACGAGGAACTCGAACGCCATGCCAGGCCAGCCCATGGACTTGCCCTCTGCGAGTTGCGGCACGACCTCCTTCACCCTGTCGACGCCGATGGCGTAGAACTGGCCCTCGAATCCCGACTGAACGGTCTTCAGTGTGTTCACGCCCACGAGCTCTTCGTCGGCGTTGACGAGTGGCCCACCGGAGTTGCCTGGGTTGATGACCGCGTCGGTCTGGATGACGTTCGGGTACTGCTGGTCGAAGAGATCGCGGAGCGTCTTCGCACGGACGACCGACACGACCCCCTCTGTCGTGATGAGCGGGTCGCCCTCGGCGAACGACGTCGGATAGCCGAGCGCCACGACCGGGTCGCCCTGCGCCAGCGCCTCCTGCGAGCCGAGCGGGAGCGTCTTCATGCCCGTCGTGTCTTTCACGCGAAGCACGGCGAGGTCGTCGCATTGAGCCACGGCGACGACCTCTGCCGGGCGCTCGCGCGTCTCGTCGCCGAGGGTGATCGTGAACTTGGTCGCCGCGTTGACGACATGCGCGTTCGTGACGAGGAGCCCCTTCTCGGCGTCGTAGACCCAGCCGGTGCCGAGACCGAATGACGTGCCGTCGGCGTCGATTCCCCGGATCTGGACGGTCGATGGCTTCACCGCGCCGATGATCTCCGTTGCGGTCGGCTTGGCGTCATCGCCGCCGAAGACTCCGGTGACGAAGAGGACGACCACGACCAGCGCGACGACCGCACCCAGGGCGGCGATGACGGTGATGACCGTCGACCGCTTGATCGATCGCCGGAGCTCGATGCGCTCGATCGTCGAGGGGCTGGACGGACGCGACGCCGCTGGAATCGAGGCCCCAGGCAGAGTCGGCTCGGCGATCGGCGCGATCGTGGTCGGGAGCGCCGATGCGATCGTCTCCGACGATGAGAGCGCGAGCCTCGTGTCTCCCAGTCGCAGGTCCTCGCCTCCGCGGAGCACGACCGGGGCGCTGACGCGTTGTCCCTCGACGAACGTGCCGTTCGTCGAGCCGAGATCCTCGATCGTCGCGGTGCCGTCGGCGTTCAGCGTGAAACGGGCGTGCCGTCGCGAGATCTTCTCGTCGTCGAGGACGAGGTCGCAGTCCTCGTCTCGCCCGAGCACGATCGGATGTCCGGCGAGATCGATCTGCCGGTCGGTGGCGGTGCCCGACCGCACCGTCAGCTGCACTGCTC
>JBBQXH010000116.1:0-7785 GCA_038209835.1 Gaiellales bacterium
GTTGTAGAGCGGCGAGAGGAACTGCCAGGGCAGGTACCCGTGCGACATGTGGAACTCGACGCCGTCGAGGCCTGCAGCCACCGCTCGTCCGCCCGCATCCGCGTAGGCCTGGAGGAGGATCTCGATCTCGTGCTCCTCGAGCTCCTTCGGCATCGGCGCGTTCGGGTACTCGCCGGGAGGAACCTGGCTGGGGGCGACGAGATACCACTCGGCGTCCAAGTCGTACGCCGGGTCCTTCTTCAGGACCGGGGTCGCGCGAAGCCCGACGTGCAGGAGCTGAACGGCGAGCTTGCAGCCGTGGCGGTGCACGGCGTCCGCGACCCTCGACAGCGCCTCGACCTGCTCGTCGTTCCAGAGGCCCGGAAAATTGAACTCCGAGTACAGCGACTCGCGGTCGATGATGGTGCCGCCGATGATGATCATCCCGACGCCGGCCTTCGCTCGCTCCTCGTAGTACGCGACGGCCTGGTCGGTAAATATCCCTTCGAGTGGATCGGCCACCCAGGTCGGGCACGTGGGCGCGAAGACGACCCGGTTCGGGATCGTCGTGTTGCGGATCTGCCATTCGGAGAAGAGCAGGGGATAGGGCGCGTCGGTCATCTCGGGCCTCCCGCGGTCGTCGAGGTCCCGTCTATCCTCCGGCAACGACGCCGATTCGCCAACCCTCCGTTCGGAGGGCCCCTGTTGCGACGAGGCGGGGAGGGGCGTAGCCTCATCGGATCGACGTGACGGAGCTGAACGCCGTTGCCGGACGCCTCCGGGCCGACCTCTGCGTCGACCGACTGTCGGTGGCCGTCGTGAGCCGGGCAAGATCCACGTTTCGGATCGTCTCCTGGGACGGAAAGGGCCTCTTTGCGACCGGCACCGAGCTTCCGCTCGCCACGTCGAGTCAGGTCGGAGGTGCGGCCGAGAACGGCGTCTTCGCGTCCAGCGACTTCGAGCACGAGCCGGGATGGGAGCGCCCGACCGATCGCATGATGCAGGCGCTCGGCTTTCGCTCGGGCTGTTCGGTCTCGATCGGGCGCGCGGTGGTCTCGCTCTCCTGCGAGTCGGTCGGTATCGACTTCTCCCGTCGCATCGAGGAAATCCAGAAGGCGGCGCCGACGCTCGAGACGCTCTTGCCCGATGAGCCGAGGCGGCGCCCGGCGGTTCTCGTGTGCCAGGACGACGACCTCGTGGGCGAGGGGCTCGCAAGGGTAGCGGAGCGGCAGATCGACGCCGAGGTCTCGTCGTGCACCACGATCGAGGATGCGCTCCACGCCGTACGCCACCGAGCGGTGGACGTCGTCGTGGCCAACGCCTCGTTCGCCGGGCTCCCTCTCGGTGAGACCGTCGCTCTCTTGCGAGGTGCCGGATCGACGGCCCAGGTGCTTGCGGTTCCTGCACGCGATACGCCCGCGGCAAGGCTTGCGGCGGTCGCGGCCGGTGTCGACGGTTACGTGCCGCGCGAAGAAGGTGCGGTTGCGATTCTCGACGCCGTGACGCGCCTTCGTGCGGGCGACATCCGCCTTCGGCCGACGGCCGGGGAGACGATGCCGCCGGCTCTGACCAGGCGAGAACACGAGCTTCTCCTGCTCCTCGACGAAGGGCTTCGCTTCAAGCAGATCTCGCGTGCGCTCGGGATCTCCGAGACGACGGCGAAGGGCTACGCGAGGAGTCTCTTCCGCAAGCTGGACGTGACATCGCGTGGCGAAGCTGTATTCGAGGCCCGCCGGCTCGGATTGATCGATTCTGGCTAGGTAAGCTCCGCGCGATGTCTGGCCTTCAGCGCATCCGCGTCGGCGGGGAGGAGACGCTCGTCTTCGCTGCGCCCGGTGGATTCCACCCAATCAGCGGCACGCTCGCGGACATCCTCGGCGGGGGACTCGCGGCGCTCCACCACGCCGTCGATGGCGCGCTCGAGCGGCCCCCGCTCGACGAGGAAGCCGAGGTGCTGGCGCCCGTCGACCGGCAGGAGGTCTGGGCTGCCGGCGTGACCTATGAGCGCTCGCTCCAGGCCCGGGTGGAGGAGGCGAGAGTCGAGAGCGTCTACGACCTCGTCTTCCAGAGCGAGCGTCCGGAGCTCTTCATGAAAATGCCGGCGTACCGTGTCCCGGCGCCAGGAGCGCCGCTCCGGATCAGGGCCGATTCGACCTGGGACGTTCCCGAGCCCGAGCTAGCGCTCGTCCTGACGGGCACGGGTGAGATCGCCGGCTATCTCGTCGCCGACGACATCTCGTCGCGCTCGATCGAAGGCGAGAATCCGCTCTACCTCGCGCAGGCGAAGATCTACGACGACTCGCTCGGGCTCTCGGAAACGATCGTGCTCGCGCGTGACCTCGGAGATGCGGCGCGGTCTGCGGCGATCACCCTGAAGATCGAGCGTGGCGGCGAGTCGATCTACCATGGTGAGACCTCGACGGCCAAGATGCGACGCTCGTTCGAGGAGCTCTCGGAGTACCTCTTCCGGGAGCTGACGCACCCCTACGGCGCAGTTCTCCTGACCGGCACCGGCCTGGTGCCGCCCGACGAGATCACTCTCAAAGAGGGCGACTGGGTCGAGATCACCATCGACGGGGTCGGTACTCTGCGCCACTCGGTGTACCGCGCGGGCTGACCTCCGCGCGATACTTGGCCGAATGAGCTCCCTTCTCGATGAGGATGAATTCCGCCGCTGGCGTAGCGAGGCCGATCGAGCGCTAGAAGGCGCGCGGGTTCAGGCCACCGCAAGCCTCCACAACTGGTCGTGCTTCCTCGCCGAACAGGCCGCTCAGCTTGCCATCAAGGGATTTCTCCACGGCATCGGCCAGGCCCCATGGGGTCATGATCTGGTACGTCTGGGCCAGCTGGCCGCGAGCTCGGGGACTGAGCTGCCCGAAGACGTCGCTGCGCGTCTCAGGCGTCTGAGCCGCCACTATGTCCCAGCCCGATACCCGGATGCGCTTCCGGGAGGACCTCCTGGGTCGTATTACGGGCCGTCTGACTCGGTCGAGGCAGTCGGCGACGCCGAAGCCTTGGTGGCGTTCGTGGACGCGGCCTGGGAGGCGCTCGGTGGCTGACGTCCTCGAGCGTCGGAGGATCGAGCGCGAGAAGCTCCTCGAGTTGGCGCGGGCCTACGCCGAGCGGCTGTCTGAAAGGACCGCGCTCGAGGCGGCGGTCGTTGCCGGCTCGGTCGCGCGGGGCGACTTCAACGTCTGGAGCGATGTCGACGTGGTAGTCGTCGCTGACGGCCTGCCGAACCGCGCCCTCGATCGCGCGACGTTCCTACTCGAAGATGCGCCACCGGGCGTTCAGCCGATCGGCTACACACCCAGTGAGTTCGAGCACGAGGTGCGTCGAGGAAACCGGCTCGTGTTGGAGGCGATCAACAGCGGCGTGACGGTGGTCGGGCGGTTGCCGTCGGTGGCTAGGTGAGCCTTCGCGACGACCTGACTGCCGTCGTCGGGCCGAACCACGTCCTCGACGGCGAGGCAACGGAGCGCTACGAGCATGACCTGACCGGGAGGTTCAGTGGGAAGGCGGCTCTGCTCGTCCGACCTGCCGACACGGAGGAGGTGGCCGAGGTCGTCCGCGTGTGCGTTGCTCATCGCACGCCCATCTGCCCGCAGGGCGGGAACACGGGGATGGTCGGCGGCCAGATCCCGCGTGACGGCGAGGTGCTGCTCGGCCTCGAGCGGCTCGACGGCCTCGACGATGTGGAGCCGATCTCGGGCCAGGTCACCGTCGGCGCCGGTGTACGGCTCGACGCTCTGCAGAGCCACGTTGCCGCGGCCGGCTTCGAGTTTCCGGTCGACCACGGTGGCCGCAGCGGCGCAACGATCGGCGGGATGGTGGCCACGAACGCCGGCGGGACGCTCGCCGCCCGCTTCGGCTCGATGCGCGCGCAGGTAGTGGGCCTCGAAGCCGTCCTTGCCGACGGCACGATCGTCCGGCGGCTCGCCGGCCTTCTCAAGGACAACGCCGGCTACGACTGGCCCGGCTTGCTCGTCGGCAGCGAGGGAACGCTCGGCGTCGTGACACAGGCGCGACTACGGCTCCAACCGGCGCCGAAATCGCTCGCGGCTGGGCTGTTTGCGCTCGCGAGTGCCGAGGACGGGCTCGCGCTTCTCCGGGCGCTGCGGGCCGGCGCGCCGTCGCTTCGGGGGGCTGACTTCTTCCGGGCGGAGGGGCTCGAACTCGTCTGCGCCCACCGACGTTTGACGCCGCCTTTCGGCGGCCGCGTCCATCCGTTCTACGTCGTGACGGAGTGCGGCGGTGTCGAGCCCGAGGAGCAGCTCGCCGAGGCCGCCAGCGAAGTCGAGTCGCTGCTCCTCGACGCAGCGATTGCCCTTGACTCCGCGGGTCGGGAGAGTCTGTGGCTCTACCGTGAGGCTCACAACGAGAGCGTCGCAGCCGCCGGGATCCCGCACAAGCTCGACGTCAGCGTGGCGATCGGAGATCAGGCGGCCTTCCTTGCGGATATCGAGAGCGCGGTCTCCGCTCGCTTCCCGGAGGCACGACTGTTCCTCTACGGTCACCTCGGGGACGGAAACGTCCACGTCAACGTGATCGGGCCGGATCCCGGGGACGAGGCGGTGGACGAGCTCGTGCTCGATCTCGTCGCCAGCCACGAGGGCTCGATCAGCGCCGAGCACGGTGTCGGCGTGGCGAAGACACGGTGGCTCTCGCTCACCCGCAGTCCGGAGGAGATCGAGCTGATGCGCGCCTTCAAGCAGGCAGTTGACCCGTCCGGGATTCTGTCCCCCGGGCGGATCTTTCCTTCATGATCAATCGAGAAAGGACCATCGATGAAGCTCGGGTTCATCACTGTCCCGTTTGGCAGCCGCACGCTGGCCGAGGTCGCAGACTGGGCGGCCGATAACGGGTTCGACTGCCTCGAGATCTGCTGCTGGCCTCCGGCGTCGGGCGATACCAGGCGCTACGCCGGCGTCACGCACATCGACGTCGAGGGTCTGGATCAGAGGACAGCCGACGGGATCCGCTCGATGCTCGACGAGAAGGGGATCGCGATCTCGGCGCTCGGCTACTACCCGAATCCGCTTCACCCGGATCCCGAGCACCGAGCCGCCGTCGTGTCCCACTTGGAGAAGGTCATCGACGCCGCGCCGCTCATCGGGGTCGACACGGTGACGACGTTCGCCGGCAACGACAAGACGAAGTCCGTCCCGGAGAACATGGAGGAGTTCAGCAGAGTCTGGAGGCCGCTCGTTGCCCGGGCCGAGGAGCGAGGCGTTCGCATCGCGATCGAGAACTGCCCGATGATCTTCTCCTTCGACGAGTGGCCGGCCGGCAACAACCTCGCCTACTCACCGGCGATCTGGCGGGAGATGTTCGAGGCGATCCCGTCGGAGGCGCTCGGCCTGAACTTCGACCCATCGCATCTCGTCTGGCAGATGATCGACATCGAGCGCGCGATCGACGAGTTCTCCTCGCGGATCTACCACGTCCACGCAAAGGATCTCGAGATCGATCGAAATGGTCTTTACGACAACGGCATCCTCTCGCTCGGCATGGGCTGGCAGGTGCCGCGTCTTCCGGGCCTCGGCGAGGTCGACTGGCCGCGCTTTTTCGCCGCGCTCTACCGGAACGGCTACGACGGCCCAGTTGTCATCGAGCACGAAGACCGCAAGTTCGAGGGAACGGACGAGCTCGTCGAGCGAGGCTTCTTCCTCGCGCGCGACGTTCTAGCGCCCTACGTTGTCTGAGATGGGGGTGATCGCAACAGGGCCATTCACTGCGAGGCGTCTCTCCAGGGCTTCTCGAATGGCGTCGAGCCCCCGGATCGCCGTCCCCGGCGCGGTCACGAACGTAGCGTCGAGCTCGTACAGTCCGAGGAGGGTCTCGACGTCCGCTCGTTGAACGCCGCGGCGAACAGTGGACGAAGATCGGCAGGCTTGGATGCTGGCTCCTTGGCTCGGGGACGGCAAGGCAGAGGCCCTACGATACGGAAACCGATACGGAACCGCGACCCACCGAACGCAAGGAGTCCCATGAGCGCAGCCGCACCCGTCGCCGTCCGTCACCTCATCGCCGGAGAGTGGCTCGGCTCGCCCGAGCGTGAACGTGAGAATCCGGCCCGACCGGGTGAGGTCGTCGCGGAGATTCCGGTCGGTGGCGCCTCTGAGGTCGAGGCCGCGATCGAGGCCGCCCAGGCAGCCGCCCGGGCTTGGCGGAAGACGCCGTCACCGGCGAGGGGTGCGATCCTGACCCGCGCCGCGGAGATCCTTACGGCGCGCAAGGAAAAGGTCGCCCGCGATCTCTGCGCCGAGGAGGGGAAGACGCTGACGGAGGCAACGGGAGAGGTGCAGCGTTCGATCGACATCCTTCGGTTCTTCGGCGGCGAGGGTTGGCGGATCGGGGGCGAGCAGCTTCCCTCGTCCGTTCCCGACACGCATCTCTACACCGTCAAGGAACCGCTCGGTGTCGTCGGCCTCATCACCCCGTGGAACTTCCCGATCGCGATCCCGACCTGGAAGCTCGCTCCTGCCCTGGTCGCCGGAAATGCGGTCGTGATGAAGCCTGCGTCGCTCGTCCCGGTCTCCGCGCAGAACCTCGCCGAGGCGCTGGTCGAGGCCGGGCTTCCGGCGGGCGTGCTCAACATCGTCCACGGGCCCGGTGGCGCCGTCGGAGATGCGATCGTCCGCGATCCGCGCGTCGCGGCGATCAGCTTCACCGGCTCCGTCGCGACCGGGCTCGGGATCAACGCGCTCGGCAGCGCCCGGCTTGCGCGCGTCCAGCTCGAGATGGGTGGGAAGAACGCCGTCGTCGTTCTCGAGGACGCCGATCCTGCGGTGGCAGCGCGCATCGTGGCGCAGGGCGGCTTCGGCCTCACCGGCCAAGCGTGCACTGCGACGAGTCGCGCGATCGTGACGAGTGCCGCGCACGATCGGTTCGTCGACGCCCTCTCGGCCGAGGCTGCCGGCTGGCAGCCGTCCGACGGGCAGACTCCTGACTCGAAGATGGGTCCGGTCGTCGACGCCAGTCAGCTCGAGACCGATCTTTCCTACCTGGAGGTGGGGCGCAGCGAGGGCGCGGAGCTCGTCACCGGCGGCGATGCGAGCAACCTGTTCCTCACCCCGTCGATCTTCACCGGCGTCATGCCGACGATGAAGATCGCCCGGGAGGAGATCTTCGGTCCGGTCGTCGGCGTCCTCGAGGTGGCGAGCCTCGACGAGGCGATCGAGCTCGCGAACGACTCGGACTTCGGTCTGTCCGGCGGGATCGTGACGAACGACCTGCGTGCGGCGATGCGCTTCGCCGACGAGGCGGAGGTTGGCATCGTCAAGGTCAACCGCCCGACCGTGGGGGTCGACCTGAACGCGCCGTTCGGTGGCGTCAAGAACTCCTCGAGCGCGACCTTCCGCGAGCAAGGGAACGTCGCCGTCGACTTCTACACGCGGCTGAAGACCGTGTACCTCGGAACGTAGAAGCTAGTGTCCGTCTGGCGACGATTCGCGACCGTGCTGGTCGTCGTCGCGCTCGGAGTTGTCGTGGGAGTCGCCATCCTCGATTCGGTGCGGGGGGGCGGCGCCGAGTCTGACGCTGTGACTCGACCGGCTCGCCCTGATGCAATCAGAGGGACGGACGTTCCGCCCCCGGGTGCCCTTCCCGGGCGATTGCTGTTCGCAGAGAAGAACGGGTGCAGGTTGCATGCCCTCGACCTCGACTCTCTGGAGGTGGGGGCATCCGGGCCCGCAGGCGCATGCAGGATCTGGGCGGCGCCTACGGGCGGGCTTGCCGTGATCGGTCGAATGGGGAAAACGCCGACTGCGCGTGACCTCGGGCTGGTGCGGGTCGCCGACGGAG
>JBBQXH010000117.1:0-7761 GCA_038209835.1 Gaiellales bacterium
ACGACGTCGTCGAACCGGCCGGGTAACGCGGCGCCTGTGACCGATGCGGCCCCGTTGGCGCACGCGAGAGACATCGCCTGCGGGCGCTCCGACGGGCGGAAGATGCGCTGCCAGCCAAACGCTTTGAGCGGATAGCTGAGAACGATCAGGATGCCGGCTGCGGCAGCGAGCAGCGGATTCACGTTTTCGAGCGGCCATCCGGTGGACGCGAAATGGCGGGCCGCGAGAACCGAGATCCCGAGCGCGACAAGGGTGATCGAGACGTTCAGGATGCGGCGGCCGCGCGTCGTGCGAGACGTCCGGTAGGCCAGCACGGCCGGGTCGAGTAGCCATGTCGGAACGCGGCGCATGAACGCCGCTTCTGGAGTCAGCGGTTGTTCTGGATTTTCGGTTTCAGGTACGGGGTGTTCCTCTGTGAGTGCGGATGAGAGGAATCGAACCTCCACGGGGTTTCCCCCACACGGACCTGAACCGTGCGCGTCTACCAATTCCGCCACATCCGCGTGGCTGTGTCGATCATAGCTGGGCGATCACCCGTTGTATACGAGCGGAGTGTTGCGGTGCGATTAAGCGCCTGAGCTGGCACGATCTCCGTTCGGCCGACATTTCGTTGCCGTTCGAGGCGGGTTCGCAGGCCGATACCATCGCCAGATCGTTCGCCGCGGTCTCCGGCTCCTCCTCCTCGTCGTCGCCGTTTCCGCCGCGGGGACTGCGTTCGCGCGCCCACCCTCGGTTCCCCCCCGCCCCTCCGTCGAGGTCATCGTCGAGCTCGCCGCGCCACCCGCTGCGCTCGCCCGCTCCCCACGCGCAACGTCGAGGGCGCTTCGAGCGGTCGCAGCGGCGCAGAGAGTCTTCGAGACTCGACTGACGGCGGTCGCGCCCGCGGCCGAAATCCGGTGGCGGTACACGCAGGCGCTCGACGGGCTCTCGATCATCGTCCCGCAGGACCGGATCGACGACCTGGCCGCGATACCGGGCGTCGTGGCCGTCTACCCCAGCCTCGTTTACCGGGCGCTGCCCACGCGGCGCGGCGGGCTTCAGGCCGTGATCGAGGCGGTTCCGGAGGGCATCGGGGACGAAGGCCGCGGGATCAAGATCGGGATCATCGACGACGGGATCGATCCGTCCCACGTCTACTTCGATCCCGCCGGTTTCACGATGCCGGAGGGCTACCCGAAGGGCATCACGGCCTTCACGAGCGCGAAGATCATCGTCGCGAGGTCGTTTCCGCCTCCCGGCGCAGATTGGAAGTACGCGGCTCGCCCGTTCGACCCCGTGAACTCCTTCCACGGAACCCATGTCGCCGGTATCGCCGCCGGAGATGCAGGCACACCCCTCCCCGGAAGCCCGGGCACGCTCGTCTCCGGTGTGGCACCGGAGGCCTATCTCGGGAACTACAAGGCGCTCACGGTTCCGACCGCGAGCGGGCTGGGCCTGAACGGGAACTCCCCCGAGCTCGTCGCCGCGATCGACGCGGCCGTCGCGGACGGCATGGACGTGATCAACCTCTCGATCGGAGAGCCCGAGGTTGCTCCGCAGCGCGACGCCGTCGCCAGGGCGCTCGGCAACGCTGCCGCCGCGGGCGTCGTCCCCGTCGTGGCCGCGGGTAACGACTTCGAGGAGTTCGGGCGAGGCTCTCTCTCCTCGCCCGGCAGCTCCGCAAGCGCGATCACGGTCGGTGCTGTTTCCGCCGGGGAGGGCGACCCGGTGATCGCCTCGTTCTCGGCGAGTGGCCCCACCCCGCTCGGACTGCTTCCGAAGCCTGACGTCAGCGCACCCGGCGTGGCGGTGCTCTCGTCCGTTCCCGGCAACGAGTTCGTCGAGCTCTCGGGGACGAGCATGGCGACGCCCTACGTCGCGGGCGTGTCGGCGCTCCTCCGGAACGTCCATCCCGACTGGTCGGTCGCGCAGCTGAAATCAGCCCTCGTGCTCACCGCGACCCCGGTCTGGAGGGACGGGCGGCACGCCGTCGAGGCATCGAGCGCCCGCCAGGGGGGCGGAGCCGTCGACGCGGAAGCAGCGACCGCTCCCGGGATCTTCGCGAGCCCCCAGAGCCTCGGCTTCGGGCTTCTCGACGTCGGCCGTAGCGGGGTATCGGTAACGCGGAGCGTGGAGTTCGCAGCCGCCGGAGGCTCCCCCGGCGCCTGGGAAGTGGAGATCCTCGAGCAGGATCCGGAGCGTGGCGTGACCATCGTGGCGCCTGCCAGGATCGAGGTTCCGGCGACACTCGACGTCACGGTGCAGGCCCGTGAGGGCGCCGCCGAAGGCGAGCACACCGGATTTCTCGTTCTGAGCCGGGAGGGTGTCGAGCGAAGACTTCCGTTCTGGTTCCGGATCACGCGACCCCGGCTCCCGTCGGAGCAGGCACGAGCGATTCTTCGGACCGGGGCGTATCGCGATTCGACCGCCGGGAGACCCTCGAGGGTCGACCGCTACCGGTATCCCGACGCACCGGGGACAACCGTCTCCCTCCTTCGCGGCCCGGAGCGTGTCTTCTACATCACGCTCTCGAACGCTCCCGCCAATCTCGGGGCCGCGATCATCTCTACCGGCCCCGGCGTGCGGGTCGAGCCCCGGATCGTGATGGAACAGGACGAGAACCGCCTCGCAGGCGCAACCGCGCTCCCGCTCGTCACGAATCCGTATCTGCGGCGATTCGGGGAACGGGTGCGCATGTCCGCGGCGCTCCTTCCCACCGCGGGCCAGTACTCGATCGTCGTCGACACCGTCAACGCCCGGTCGGCGGGAGCGTTCACGGTGCGCGTCTGGATCGACGACGTGACGCCGCCGGACGTCAAGCTCGACTCCCATGTCGTCCGTCACGGCCGCCTGGTCGCGCACGTCTCCGACACGGGGTCGGGTGTCGACCCGCAGGGGATCTCGTTCCGGATCGACGGAGGCGCCGAGAGAGCCGGCCGACTGATCGGCCAACGAGCGGTACTCCCCGTCGGCGCACTCCGCCCTGGAACGCACCGTCTCGTCCTCATGGTGTCCGATCGCCAGGAGGCGAAAAACACCGAGAACGTTCCCGGGATTCTCCCGAATACCCGTGTCGTCGCCACGACGATCCGGGCAAGGAGCGTAGCGACGCGCAGCGGACGGCGCAGCCGGCCGCGAAGGCCCACCGAGCCCGCAGGGCTCGGTACAGAAGCGCCGCAAGGGCCATAGCGACGCGCGCAGCGGCGGATGAGTTTCCGGCGGGGAGGCAGTCAAACCTGCGACGATCGACATCCCATCCGCGAAGGAGGATCCACCGATGCCTGCACCCACTCCGAGCGTTGGAGCGCCCTGCTGGATCGACCTGTATAGCTCCGACACCGCCAAGGCAACCGCGTTCTACGGACAGCTCTTCGGCTGGACGGCCGAGCAGCCGGATCCACGGTTCGGCGGCTACTTCATCTTCACCAAGAACGGAAAGGCCGTCGCCGGCTGCATGCTGAACGACGGCACCACCGGCATGGACGACACCTGGACGGTGTACCTCATGACCGACGACATCGAAGCCACAGCCGCAGCCGCTCCCGCGAACGGTGGGCGCGTCGAGCTCGCGCCGATGGCGGTCGCCGAGAACGGCAGCATGGCGATGATCGCCGACCCCGGTCAGGGACGGATCGGAGTCTGGCAGCCAGGCGTCATGCAAGGCTTCGAGGTGATCGGCGAGCAGGGCACCCCGGCCTGGTTCGAGCTGCACACCCGGGCGTACGACGCCTCCGTCGACTTCTACCGCACCGTCTTCGCCTGGGACGTAGACGTCGCCAGCGACACCCCGGAGTTCCGCTACACGACCCTGGGATCCGGCGACAACCGGCGCGCAGGAATCATGGACGCGACCGCTTACCTGCCCGACGGGGCTCCCGGCTTCTGGACGGTGTACTTCGAGGTCGCCGACGCCGATGCCGCACTCGAACAGATCGTCGAGCTCGGCGGCACAGTGACCCAACCCGCGGCAGACACCCCCTACGGGCGCCTCGCCGAGGCCGGTGACCCCACCGGCACGACGTTCAAGCTCATCGCCCACGAGTAACCGCGACCCTCGAGGTGGGGCGCTCTCTCTCCCGAGGGCGCCCCACCTCCCGGTGGGCGTTCTCGTATCGCGGGCTCCGCCCGCGATGAAGCTTCGCGTCCTGGCGGGGCTTCGCCGTGACCGGGCCTGCGGCCCTCCCCTGGCACGGCTGGCGCCTGCGGCGCCGTTGCGTGCCGGCTGCGCGGCGCGCTCCCGCGCCTTGCCTATCTCCTAGGGCGGTCGTCTCGCTCTTCGATGACCGGCAGGTTATCGAGGTCGCGCTTGACGCTCTCGGCGAAGTCGTCGCGATCTCCCTGGATCACCCGGAGCTGTGCCTTGCGCTCATCTCGGTCTTTCCGGGCGCGGGTCTCGTTGCCGGCCCGTACCTTCGCGGTCAGGCGCGGCCATTCTGCGCCGATCACCAGGAGGACAGCAAGGGCGATCAGGACGATCGCAAGCACGCTCACGCGCGCATTCTAGCGCTGCCGAGACGTCCCGACAGAGCGACATTCGGACGCCCGACGCGTCATCCTGCATCGGCGGCCCAACCGGGTGAAGATAGGAGGGGCTCGGAAACGGCGAGGAGGAAGATCCGATGACCGGCGGACACACAGCGATCGACCGAGAAGCAAGCGCCCGCCGGATCGAACGGGACATCGAAAACCTCTCCGGCCCGGCGTACTCGCTCTCCTCTGACGCCATCCGCCGGTACGCCTACACGGACGTCTACCGGAACACGCTCGCGTACGTCGGCGGCGCCTTGGAGGAACTCGGATTCACGCTCGAGCACGATCCGGTCGGAACGCTCGTGGGTCGCAATCGCCCCAGGGGTGAGCCCGTGTTCGGGATCGGCTCCCACTGCGACTCGAACCGAAACGGTGGGAAGTACGACGGGACGATGGGGGTCGTCTGCGCCCTCGAGGTGTGCCGGCTCGACCGCGATCACGGCCTCGGGCTCCCGCTGCAGGTCATCTCGTTTCTCGAGGAAGAGGGCTCGGGATTCGGGCAGATGCTGCTCGGCAGCCGCATCATCACCGGACGCGTGACCGAGGAGGAGTTGCGCGACACCTTCCGGGCAGTGGACGACGACCGACCGTTCTGGGAGCACGCCGAGGAAGCGGGCTACGAGCCATCCCGCTGGCGAGAGGCATCACACGTCCTCGACGATCTGATCGGATGGGTCGAGATGCACATCGAGCAGGCGAGGGTCCTGCAGGACACTGGCAACCGCATCGGGATCGTGAACGCGATCGCCGGCTACGTGCACGCGGACATCGTCGTGGAGGGTCGCGGTGACCACGCTGGAGCGACACCGATGGGGTTCCGCCTCGATCCCACCACGGTTCTCGCCGAGAGCATCCTCGAGCTCGAGCGCCTGGCCGTCGAAGCGGGCCACGGGACGGTCGGCACCGTCGGCGAGATCGAGATCTCCCCGGGCCTGATCAACGCCATTGCCGAGCGCGTCCGCTTCTCCGTCGACATCCGGGGGCCCGAGGACGATGCGTTTCAGGGGGTCGCGCGTGACATGGCCGCGTTCGCCGCGAAGAGCGCCAAAGATCGAGGGATGGCCGCCCGGTTTGAGGTTCGCCAGACGCTGCCGGCGACGCCCCTCGACCCGGGTGTGGTGTCCGCGCTCGAGAACGCCGCGCGAGCGACGGGCCAGCCATTCACCACGATGGTCTCGGGTGCGGCCCACGACACGATGTGCATCGCGCCACGGGTTCCAAGCGCGATGATCTTCGTCCCCTGCAAGGACGGTGTCAGCCACCACCCCGACGAGGCCGCGCGGCCCGAGGACGGCGCACTTGCGGCCGAGATCATGCTGAACGCCGCAAGGAGCGTCGCAAGCAGCGCGTAAGCGCTGTGCGCAGCGGACGGCGAATGCCGGCCGCGAAGGCTCGTCGAGCCCGGAGGGCTCGACATAAGACGCCTGACGGAGCCAGCCGCGCAGCACTGAAGCCGGGTATCGCGGGCTCCGCCCGCGATGAAGCTTCGCGGCCTGATCGGCCGCTGCGCGCGGCGCTATGCGCCGCTTGCGATCACGCGGTCGCGACCGGCTTCCTTCGCCCGGTACAGCGCCTCGTCCGCGGCTGCGACGAGAACGGCGCCGTCCGTCATCCGCTCGGTCCATGATGCGACGCCGACGCTGACCCTGACGAAGACCTGATAGGCGCGGCCCACCTCGGGCAGGATCGTCACCGGGGTCTCTGCGATCCGGATGCGGAGCTTCTCGGCCAGAGTTCGTGCGCCCGCGGGGTCGGTCTCGGGCAAGAGTGCGAGGAACTCTTCCCCGCCGAACCGGACGAGAACGTCCGACTCGCGCTTGCCGGCCCGGAGCTGCGCCGCGATCTCCCGCAGCACGGCGTCTCCGGCCAGATGCCCATAGGTGTCGTTCACGGCCTTGAAGTGGTCGATGTCGAACATCAGGCAGGCGAGCGGCCTGCCGTAGCGCCTGGCAGCAGCCACCAGCTCGGCGAGGCGGGCGCCCAGGTGATGCCGGTTGAGCAGCCCTGTCAATGCGTCTGTCGACGCCTCCGTGGCGAGCACGTCGCGCACGGTCTTCGTGCGGAGCGCCGCACGCACGCGGGCGGTCAACTCGTCCGGGTCGAAGGGCTTGACGATGTAGTCGACAGCACCTGCATCGAGCCCGTCGACCCGGGCCGACGAGTGCGCGTGCGCGGTGAGGAAGATCACCGGCGGCGCGTTCGAACCCTCGGCCTGGATCTCGCGGCAGACGGTGTACCCGTCCGTGCCGGGCATCGACACGTCGAGGATCAGGAGGTCGGGCAAACGCTCGCGGGCTAGACGGAGGGCCGCCTGGCCGTCCGAAGCCCGCACGACGTCGTACCCGTCGCGCTCGAGGAGTCGTGAGACGAGGAAGAGGATGTCGGGATCGTCGTCTGCGACGAGAATCCTGGTGGGCTCCTCCTTACCCGGATCCTCATGCTCGTGTCCGACCTCGATGGACGCCATGAGTCATTCATCGGCCGGAGGCCCGGGGAGTTTGAGTCCCACGGGCCGTTACGTGGTCGGGCTGGTCCTCGAGCAGCTCGCGGAAGCAGGGTGCCTGCTCGAACGCTGCGAGCCCGATCGGAAGCGCCCGGGAACGCTTCGCGCGGAGCTTCCCGGCGGCAAGCCCGGCCGCCCCGCCGACGAGCCCGCCGATCACGAGGGACCGCAGGGTTGCCCGCCGCCCTTCCTTCGTCACGCGGGGAGTCTACGTCGCTACCCGAGACGTCGCTACCCGTCGGCGTGCTCGATGGCGACGATGTCGTCCGCGTCGAACGGCACGGGGCCTGCGTCGCCCCAGCCGACGATGTCCCCACTCGGGAGGATCGCGACCGGGGCGATCACGCTCCCGTCCCGCAGAAGCAGCCGGGCCTGGTAGACACCCCAGGCGTCCTGCGGCCATGCGGCCACCTCGGCGAGCGCCCAGTCGGGGATTCGCTGCTGCTCGCTCATCCTCCGATCGAGCCGAGAAAGTCGTCGATCTCCATCAACTCGTAGCTCTGGAGCTTTGCGCTCCCGCGAGCCCCGAGGATCACTGACATGCGGGAGAGCGTCAGAGCGTCGGGCGCCTCGACCACGCTGACGAAGTCGAACGGTCCCAGGCAAGCCCACTGATGGAGCACCGTGACGCCGAGCTCCTCGGCATCCTTGTTGACCGCCCGGAGACGTTCCGGATGAGAACGGAGCGTCTGGAGCCCCTGATCGGTGAGCGTGGTCAGCATGATGTACTTGGGCATCGGTAGATTCCT
>JBBQXH010000118.1:0-7701 GCA_038209835.1 Gaiellales bacterium
GAAGATGGAGGAAGCCCTCCTCGCGTGGTTCGAGACGAACGGACGGCACGACCTGCCGTGGCGCGCGACTCGCGACCCGTATGCAGTCCTCGTCAGCGAGATCATGCTCCAGCAGACGCAGGTGCCACGCGTCATCCCGCGCTACCCGGCGTGGCTCGAGCGCTGGCCCACCGTCGAGTCGCTGGCGGCCGCCTCGCCCGCCGCCGTGATCCGCGAATGGCAGGGGCTCGGCTACAACCGGCGCGCCGTATCTCTGCACAGAGCCGCCCAGTTGATCGCGACGCAAGGCTGGCCCGACGATCTCACCGAGTTGCCCGGGGTCGGCCGCTACACAGCTGATGCCCTCAGACGCTTCGCATTCGGGGAGGCCGTACTCCCGGTGGACACGAACATCCGCCGCGTGCTCGTGCGGTCTGGCGGCGAGTTCAACCCAGAGAGCTCCGCGGCACTGATGGATCTCGGGGCGACCGTCTGCCTCGCGCGGATCCCGCGCTGCGGCGAGTGTCCGCTCGCCGAAGCGTGTCCGTCGCGCGGGAATCGATTCGAGCCCGCCCGCAAGCAGGGGGCGTTCGAGGGCTCATTCCGCCAGCGCCGATCGACAACGCTGAAGGCTGTGGCCAGGCGCCCTCGGGAGATCGGCGAGCTCGATTCAGACGCGGTCGCTGCGCTGGTAGCGGACGGCCTCGTCTCGGTTTCTGGCGGGCGAGTCTCCTTGCCCTGAAGACGGGAAAGGGGTGCAGTTAGCTCACTCCGGCAGGAGCAGGAGCGCTGGCGCATGGCTCGGCTTGACGACGCCGAAGTGACGCCGATCGAGGGTGGCGAGCTTCGTTTCGCCCAGGCGCTCGAGGAGAGTGACGATGCTCGCGTCGACAACGCCAAGTGACAGGTCGGCGTACGATTCCTGAAGCGCACGGCACCGACCGAGGTCGGAGCGAATGACGGGCTCGACACGGTACGCGCCCACGAGCACGTCGTCGAGAAAGGTCAACCAGGCGCCGAGGTCGAGGCGTCGTTCGCACCAGTAGTCGAGCTCACCAAGGACGAGCGCCACCGGCTCTACGCCGGTGAGCGCGCAATCGGTTCGCCCGCCAGCTCGGCGGCCGACCGCCCGTCGGTCGACGATGCGAGACCGAGTCGAGGCTTCTTCCGCTGGCGGAGTGCGGCAGCCTTCTCGTCAACAGCCTCGGCAACCACAACCGTCAAAGCCACGCCCCGACGCTCGGCTTCGGCACGCAACGTCGCGAGCGAGCCGGCATCCAGAGTCATTGTGGTGCGCTGTGACTGATGCATGATGATCGATAGCGGCGAACCGTTTGGGCATCTACCGATCTGAGGGGTCGATGATCTCAAGCCCGGAGTAGTACGAGCGGTAGAACCCCCTGTCTCTCGTCAGAAGGCGATCGGCTCGACTCATCGCGTGAGCACCGATCAGGAAGTCCGCGACGACTCGCTCCCGACTCCCACCTTGCGCTCTGTAGCTCGCCCATGCGACGCCCGTCGCGAGCGCGGCGGTCTCATCGCAGGGGTCGAAATCGATCCCGAGCACCCGGAATGCCGAGCCGGCCGAGTCTGTATCCGGGAAGAAGCTCGCCGTCTCGGCCCAGACGATCTCGCAGGCAACAACCTGGCCCTCGCGGAGACAGTCGCGCAGCGCAGCCTGCGACGAGCGCCCGAACGTCTTGTCGGGGCCGAAGACGTCGAGAAGGACACTCGTGTCGACCGCAGTGATCACATGGCGTCTGCGTCTCCGCGCAGACGAGTCACCAAATCGTCCGTGCTCACATCGAGCTGGAGGATTCCGTACACGTTCTCGACAGCATCCGTTGTCGACGCCTTCGTCGCGACAAGCCGGCCACGCTCCTCGACGAATTCGAGCTCCTGACCGGCCTTGATCCCCAGTCGGTCGCGGAGCGGCTTCGGAATTGTCACCTGGCCCTTCTCGGAGACTACTGCTTTCATACTATTAGTGTAGGAATTCCGACTATCTGAGTCGACTAGAGGTCTCTGGCGAGCGGGCCGAGCGGCGAGTCGAGAATTCAGCCGCCCGTAACATTCGTAGCGTTGAATTCGAATGTGCCAACAGTTCTCGTCGTCGACGATGAGCCAATCGTGCGGGAGGTCGTCTGCAGCTACCTCGAGCGGGAGGGATACCGGACGCTCGAGGCCGGAGACGGCATTCGCGCTCGTGAGCTCATGGAGCAGGATCCACCCACACTCGTCGTCCTCGACCTCATGCTTCCGGGCATGGATGGCCTCGAGCTCGCCCGCTGGATCCGCAACCGCTCGGAGCTCCCGGTGATCATGCTCACGGCTCGCGGCGAGGAGGCCGACCGAATTGTCGGGCTCGAGCTCGGCGCCGACGACTACGTGACGAAACCGTTCTCCCCGCGCGAGCTGGTCGCACGGGTGCGCTCAGTACTCCGCCGATCGGCCCCCCAGCTCGTGAAGCCAGAGCGGCTCTCGTTCGACGGGCTCTCGATCGACGCGTTGACGCGCGAGGTGATGAAGAGCGGCGAGTCCATGCGACTGACCGCGAAGGAGTTCGACCTCCTCTGGTTCCTCGCGCGCCATCCCCGGCAGGTGTTCTCGCGAGATCAGCTCATGGATCGCGTCTGGGGCTACTCGGCCGCCCTCGACACGGGAACCGTCACGGTGCACGTGCGACGGCTGCGCGAGAAGATCGAGGACGATCCTGCGCATCCGCGGTTCCTTCAGACCGTGTGGGGCGTCGGCTACCGCTTCTCGCCGTGATTGCCTTCGGGATCGTCGTCGCGCTCGCGACGCTCGCGGTGGGTCTGATGGCGGCGTTCCTGGTTCAGAGACTCCCGACGCTTCGCCTGCAGCTCGTGGGTCTCGCGCTGATCGCGCTGATCCTGCCGCTGGCAGCGGTCGCTCTCTCGGGCGCCATGATGTTCCACTCGGGCGAGGACACCACCATCCTCTTCGTCGCTGTGGCAGCGTCGACCGCTTCGATCGCAGCCGCGCTTCTAATCGGCCGCTCGATCGCGCATCCGATCGAGCGTCTGCGCCGGACCTCGTCTTCGGTCGCCGGCGGCGACCTCGGGGCCCGCGCTCCCGAGGAGGGGCCTGCCGAGATCGCCGAGCTCGCCCGGTCGTTCAACGAGATGGCCGTCAACCTCGAGAGCCTCTTCGACGCCCGGCGCCAGCTCGTCGCCTGGGCGAGCCACGATCTGCGCACGCCGCTCGCGTCGATGCAGGCGATGATCGAGGCGCTCGAGGACGGCCTCGCCGAGCCCGAGCGGTACCTCCCCGCGATGCGGGAACAGGTGCAGATCCTCGGCCGGCTCATCGACGATCTCTTCGAACTCGCGCGAATCGACGCCGGGGCGCTCACCCTCGACATCCGCGAGGCGGCGCTCGGCGGGCTCGTCGAGGCGTGCCTGCGCGGGGTCGAGGCCGAGGCGGCGGCGAAGCAGATCCGGCTCGAGGCGCAGATCTCGGGCGGCGACGCCAGCGTCCGTTGCGCGCCCGACCAGGTCGAGCGTGTGCTCTACAACCTGCTCACGAACGCGCTGCGGCACACACCTTCGGACGGCTCCGTTGCGGTCGTCGTCGAGCCGCTCGCGGAGGAGGTACGCGTCAGCGTGGAGGACACGGGCGAGGGCTTGCCGGCCGAGTCGGAGCGGCGCGTCTTCGACCGGTTCTGGCGCGGCGACCGTGCGAGAACGCCCGGCCGAGCCGGCGCCGGCCTCGGTCTCGCGATCGCCCGCGGCCTCGTCGAGGCTCAGGGTGGCCGCATCTGGGCCGAGAACCGCCCCGGCGGCGGGGCTCGTTTCAGCTTCACGTTGCCCGCCGCGTAGGTCGATCGGAGCGCTCCCTCCGAGCCAATCTCTACGATCCGTGGAGGGTCGCCGCGCGGCCCTTGTCGTTATGGCTGCTCTCCCGCGCTGGACGCGCCTCCCGTTGTTCGCCGGCCTTGCCACGCTTGCAGGCGCCGCCGCGCTGCTCGCCGGGTGCACCGGAGGAGGTGGCTCCAGCGCGAGCTCGACAGCGGCGACTACTGCGACCGGGACGAACACGGTGACGACCTCCCCGACCCCGACGCAGCCGACGACGACCGAGCCACCCGTTCCCGCGGGGCCGACGCTCCGCGTGAACCTCGGTCTCGAGCCGGCAACGCTCGAGCCCGACCGGGCGACCGACCCTGCAGCACTGAACGTGCTCGAGGCGATCTTCGACCCGCTCGTGCGGCTCGACGCGTCGGGCGCGCTCATCCCGGGCCTCGCACGAAGCTGGGAGTTCACGAACGACGGGCTCACAGTCACGTTTCACCTCCGCCCTGGCGGCGTCTGGACGAACGGCGACCCCGTCACCGCCGCCGACTTCGAGTACTCGTGGAAGCGGGCTCTCGCGTCCGAGCGGGACTCTGCGAACGCCGTGCAGTTCTTCGGCATCGCCGGGGCGGAGGCCTATCACGACTGCGATCCGAAGGCAGAGGACTGCCGGACCCTCCGCGAGGCGGTTGGCGTCGAGGCGATCGACGACGTGACGCTCGAGGTACACCTGTCCCGACGACAGCCCTGGTTCGTCTACCGAGTTGCGAATCCCGCGTTTCTCGCGGTGCACGAACCGACCGTGAAGGAGTATCCGAAGCGGTGGTATCAGCCCGCGAACATCGTCACGAACGGCGCGTACAGGTTGGCGGCCTGGGATCACGGCACTTCGATCACGCTCGAGAAGTGGGCTCAGTGGCGAGCCGCCGGCTCGGTGGACGTCGCAGTCATCCAGGGGTCGATGATCGCCGACCCGGCGGCCGGACTCACTGCGTTCGAAGGCGGGGAGCTCGACGCGTGCATCGACAGTCAGTGCCTTCCCGACACAGACCTGGCGCGCCTGATCGGATCGCCCGAGTACGAGGCATCGCCCGCACTCGAAGGCACCTACATCGGAGTCAGACTCGACCGAGTCGCGGACTC
Organism: Gaiellales bacterium; assembly: GCA_038209835.1. Classification (GTDB taxonomy): domain Bacteria; phylum Actinomycetota; class Thermoleophilia; order Gaiellales; family Gaiellaceae; genus JBBQXH01. The sequence goes on from JBBQXH010000118.1 coordinate 4,938, forward strand.
CGATCAGCGCAAGGCGCTGGCGCTCGCGCTCGACCGCAAGTCGCTCGTCACCGATGCGGCCCCCGACGAGCGTCCGGCAACGAGCCTGACCCCGGCGGGAATGCCCGGTTTCGACACGATCAGAACGAGCTATGTGAAGCCAAAGGCGCGAACGGGCAAGGCAGATCAGCTGGAGCAGGCCGCCGAGAAGCCGGTCAAGCGGCTGCGACTCACCTATCCGACCGGCGAGGACGCTCTGGCCGAGGCGATCCAGGGCCAGCTCGCCGTCAAGCTGGGAGTCGACGTGAAGATCAAGGAGCGACCGACCGGCTCGCCCGGCAAGGCTGCCGATCTCTATCTCTTCACGATCCGCGCAGACGTGGCCGATGCGATCGCCTTCCTCGGGCTCTTCACGTGCGACGGCGATCTCAACCTGACCGGATTCTGTGATGCCGAGTACGACCGGCAGATCGAAGAGGCGCGAACGACCGTCGAAGACGAGGCCCGGTTCGCGATCTACGGCTCGCTCGAGTCGATGCTCACCAGCAAGAACGGCGCCTTCCCCCTCATCCCGGTCACGTGGAACACGATCGGCACGCTCCACACGGCCGCCGTCGACGGGCTCGAGCCGAACGGCCTCGGCCTGTACGACTTCACGGTGATCACGGTCTCCCCCACCCAGTAGACTCCCGGCCGGTGAGACAGCTCACACTCCTCGGCATCACGGTGATCGTGCTCGCTGCGTGGCCCGCCGCCGCGGGCGCGATGCCCCTCGGCGGGAACGTCGGCATCAAGGTCGGCGACGCAGTTGACGTCGTAGCGACGAAGCTCGCCTGCTACGCAGTGAAGGCGAGCGGGAAGTCAGGCGTCGTCTGCTTCAAGCTCGACGCGAAGGGACTCGATCCGGGCACGTTCGGCGTCGGAATCGCCCAGGACGGAACGGTCACCGCCTACAAGATCAACGCGAAGCGCGAGCCGAAGCGAATCCTCAAGCGCGAACCCCAGTCGGCCACCGGTCCGGATCTGGCCCTCACAACCGCGAAGACGATTCGCCTGCGAAGCGGGACGACATTCCAGCTGAAGGGGACGAGCATCCTCTGTCAGATCCTGACGGTCACGAGCGGGGTCGCCCCGCTCTATCGCGGGACCAAGGTCGGCTGCTTCCGCGCGGACGGCGTCGGCCCACTTCCGAGGTCGAACGGCGTCGCCGTATCGGGCAAGTTCGCGGGCGCCTTCGCCTTCAAGGCGAATCGCAAGCCCGGGCCGAGCTTCTTCGAGCGCAAACAGCCCTGATCGGGTGCCGCGGGAAGAGCCCGACGGACTCAACGGACTACGCCGATCTGGGAATACAGAAAGATGTATTCTCCTATTATATGGAGCATCGCATATCAGCCACCGACCTTGCACGTCGTCTCGGGGACATCCTCGGACGGGTCCGATACAGGGGTGACTCGTTCATCGTAGAGCGGAACGGTGACGAGATCGCCCGCGTCGTTCCTATTGAAGGCCGTTCCGCCACATCACTCCGCGAGGCTGCCACAGTCTGGCTCGAAGCAGGTGGTGGAGAAAGCTCGTTTGCAGACGATCTCGAACGGATCGGGGAGTTGGATCAGACTCCCTTGAATCCATGGGGTTCGTGATCGACACGAGCGCCCTCGTCGCCCTCGAGCGCGCCGGGGGTACTTGGCTTGAGCAGATCCCGATCGAGGCACAGGTCGAGGAGGCCGTTCTTCCCGCCATCGTGTACGCGGAGCTCGTTTCCGGTGTCCAGCTTGCAGATTCAGCGGCTCGCGCGGCATTCAGAAGAGCGAGGGTCGATGCCCTCGTCGCACGCTTGCCAATCGTCGACTTCGGGCGCGAGATCGCCGATCGCTGGGGAGAGCTGTTCGCCGTTCTGAGTCGGACAGGATCTCGCATCCCCTCGAACGACCTCGCGGTCGCCGCGACGGCGATCCATCTCGGCTACGCGGTCGTAGTCGGTCCGCGCGGCGACGCACATTTCCGCCGGGTTCCCGGTCTCCCAGTGCTAACGATCTCGAGCTAGCTGATGCCGTGGAGTCGGCGGGCGTTCCCTGCGAGGACGCCCTCGCCGATCTGCTGCGCCTCGGCCTTGTCGAGCCAGGCGCGCTCGACCGCGGTTCCGAGAACGCGTCCGAGCGCCTCGCGGCCGAGCTGTGCCGAGAGCCAGATGACCTCGGGCTCCGTGGACTCGTCGGAGCCGTAGAGAACCTTGGCGGGCGGTGCAGCTCCGAGGAGCACCTCAAGCTTCTGGTCGACGGCGAAGCTTCCCCAGGGCATCGTGATCGACATCTCGAGGTAGACCTGGGGCAGGATCGACGCGACGTACGCCCCCTCTTCGAGCCAGGGCCAGCCCGAGTGGATGAGTACGACCGGCTGGTCGTCGTGCTCCGAGAGGAGCGGGAAGAGATCCTGCGGGCGCGCGTGCCCGAGAACGATCGAGGGGTCACCTCCGCCGCAGTGGATGTGGACCGGCCGGTCGTGGCGCTTGGCGGCGGCGAGCGTGACCCGCAGGAGACGGTCACGGATCGGCTTCGCGTTCAGCCGCGTTTCCGCGAAGCCGTCCGCACGCCAGTTCTGGAATGCCCTCTCGCAGTAGTCGTCTGGGGCAGCTTCCTCGACATCGAGCCCTGTCCGGTACGCGATGACACTCTTGTACGCCACAAGCTCGGGATCGGCGGCGGAGCGATCGAGCTCCTCCTCGAATCGCCCCTCGAGCTCGGCGTAGGACGAGGCGTCCTCGCGCAGAGCGGCGATCCAGGGCTCG
>JBBQXH010000119.1:0-7684 GCA_038209835.1 Gaiellales bacterium
GACCTCGGGCCCGTCGTCCAGAAAACGCGGGTAGCTGCCGACCGACACGTCCGGATGGCGCTGGGTTGCCTCCTCGAGGACGCTCACGATCTGTCCCTCGCCGGTCCGATAGCTGCACCGCCAGCTCGCGATCGGCTCGCCCCGAAACCGGTCGGCAAGCGCATCGAACATGGCCTCCATCTCAGACGGAAGCCCTGGCATCACCCACACGTTCTCGAGACCGAACCCGGGTGCCCCGCCGAGCGGGTTGACGAGGGGTGTCGCCCCTGCGGGCAGCCGCGCCCAACGGGCCGCGTAGTCGCCGAGCCCCCGTTCTCCAAACCGCTCTCTGAGATGGGCGGCGAGATCGTCGATCTCCACGCATTCAACATCGAAGGCGGCGGCGATGGCCTCGCGGGTCAGGTCGTCCGGTGTCCCCCCGAGCCCGCCCGTTACGAAGACGTGGTCATACCGGTGACGTTCGCGCAGGAACTCGCTGACAGCGCCGATCTCGTCACGAAGCGCAGCCAGCATCCGAACCTCGACTCCGAGCTGGGCGAGCCGGCGGGAGAGCCATGACGCATTCGTGTTCTCGACGTCGCCCGAGACGATCTCGTTCCCGATCGTCAGCACGCACGCGGTGCGGGAGACGGCGACCACGGCCCGAGTATACGGAGCCAGGACGGGCTTCCCGCTAGGAACTCGGTTCGAGTTCTCAGCGCAACGGGAAGGCGTGGCCGGCGATTGCAGGCAGCACCTGCGCGGTCACCCAGACCGGCGTAGTCCCGTACTTGGCCGAGTAGCGATAGCTCCCGTCGGCGCGGCGCAGGCGCGAGAGATAGCCGAGCGCCGCTTTTCCGGGCTTCCGTCCGGCGGCAAGCGACGCCTGGATCGCCCACGCCGTCGACTGGGCGTCTGACCCGCGACCCGAGGAGAGCTCGAATCCGCCGTCGGCGTTCTGCAGCCGGCGCAGGTACGCGAGCCCGCGACTGATCGATCGGGAAGAGCGCGAGACGCCTCCGGCGACGAGCGCCTGGATCGCCGCAGCGGTGTCGTTCGAGTCGGCCGCGACCCCGCGCGCCCACGACCAACCTCCGGTCGAGGCCTGCGAGCGAAGGAGATAGGTGAGCGTCTTCGCCCCGGCCGGCCGGCCCACCGCTCGGAGCGCGAGGACGCCCCAGATGGTGGAGTTGAGACCGGTTCCGATCGCCCCGGATGAGCGGCGCAGGCCCTGGAGGCGGTCTGCGAGCTCCTTTGCGGCCTCGATCCTCCCGAGCGCCTGGAACGCGAGGATGCGAAGCTCGAGGTCGGTTGCGGTCGGGTACGGCTTGCCGATCAGGTAGTCGGCGGCCGATCTCCCGTCTCGCCTGACGGTCGCGGGATCACGGCCGGAGGCATCGAGTGCCAGCACGACCCACGCGGTCAACCCCGGATCGGCGGCCCGGCCTGGCTCGGCGAAACCGCCATCGGCGGTCTGCCGGGAGGCGAGATACGAGACGCCGCTGCGGGCGGCCGAGGAGGAAGAAACGCGCGCCACGCCGGACGAGACGACGACGAGCAGCACGAGCAGACCGGCCGCGACGAGCGCGATGATGTTTCGTCTTCGTGACGCTTCCGGTACAAATCGCGCGCCTTCGGCGTGGATTCGCCCGATACGCTGAAACCGGGAGGAGGTAAGGGGTGGCCCCACCGAATTCCGCGAGCGAAGCCGCCTGCCGATCGAACGGAGCTCCGTCCGGCTCATGTCCAAATCACGTCGGTTCGCAGGTGTCGTCCGTACCGGTCGATGACACGACGCAACTCGGGGCCGGCGATGAGCCCCAGCACGAGGTTGCCGGCGGCGTGTGCAACGTCGAACGGGAATCCTCGAGCCATCTGAACGGTGAGCGCCTGCCACGTGTGCGGATAGAAGCTGAACCACTCCCACAGGTCCATCAGCCCGCTGAAGGCGAAGCCGAGGATGCAGCAGACGACGGCGAACGGCAGGCGTCGCTGCAGGAGGGGAGCGAGTGCGGCTCCGGCGGCGCCGCAGCCACCCCACGCGAGCATCTGCCAGGGTGTCCAGACACCCTGACCGAGAAAGTAGTTCGACGCGAGCGCGGCCGTCGCGCCCACGCCGATTCCCGCCCGCATCCCGAGTGCGCTTCCCGACGCGACCGCGATGACCGTCACTGGCTGGACGCCGGGGATCGCTGCGAAGAGCACGCGGCCGGCAGCGGCCACGCCACCGAGCGTTGCCACGATTGCGACCTCCTTCGCTGAGCCTGGCCCGGCTTCGACCCAGGCGGCACCGGCCACGATCAGTGCTCCGGCGACGAGCAGGAGCGACAACCCGGCGCGAGATGGATCGAGAGCGGCCCACGCGCCGGCGCCGAAGGCGCAGGCGGCCGCCACGACGAGAATGCCGCGTGGGTGGCCGACTCCGCGAGCCGGCGATCGTCTCAACCATCTAAACAAGCGACACCTCCTGGGCTCCGAGCCGTACCCGGCGATGGGCCGGGAACGCCTGGTCGTGCGTCGCGACAAGCACACCCCGGCCATCTGCCGCATACTCGAGCAGCCAGTTACCGAGCCCCCGCTTCCGCTCGGGGTCGATGCCGCGGGTCGGCTCGTCGAGCACGAGCAGGTCGGGCTCCCCGACCGCGACGGCAGCGAGGCCGAGCCGCTCCCGCTCTCCGCTCGAGAGGTCGCGCGGATGGCGTGCGGCGGCCCAGCCGAGGTCGACCCGGTCGAGAGCAGCTCTCGCTCTGCCGAGATCGCCACCGACGCCCATCGCGACCTCCGCATCGACGCGCTCTTTGACGAGGTAGCGACCCGGATCCTGCGTCAGGTAGCACGCCTTCCCACGGCTTTGAACCGTCCCCCGCCCCGGTGTCAGGAGTCCCGTGGCGATCTTCGCGAGAGTCGTCTTTCCGCTGCCGTTCGGCCCCTCGAGCACCACGACCTCGCCTCGCCGCACGACGAGATCGATGCCGTCGAGCACCGGCACCCCCGAGTAGGCGAACGCGATGTCGTCCAGCTGGACGACCGGCTCGCCCGACGCGGACGCAAGGTGGCTCGCCGAATCGCGAGACGCGACGAACTCCGGCCGGTTCACCGCGAGCCAATCCACACCGTCGCTCAGTCCGCCGTCGAAGAGGACCCGCCCGGCGTCGAGAAACACGACCCGATCCGCGACCGCGAGCGCCCGTTCGACGCGTTGCTCCGAGAGGACGACGGCGACGCCCAGCCCGGCGACCGCTTCGACGAATGCCTCGGCCGCAACCGGGTCGAGCTGGGAGGTCGGCTCGTCGAGGAGCAGCAGGCTCGGTCGAAGTGCCAGGGCTGATGCGAGGCAGACCCGCTGCAGCTCACCGCCCGAGAGCTCTGTCGTCCGGCGCCCGGCAAGATGGAGTGCACCCACCGTCGCGAGTGCCTCCTCGGCTCGCTCGCTGATCTCGAGGGGTGGAGCTCCCACATTCTCGAGGCCGAAAGCGACCTCGTTGCAGACGACTCCCATGACGACCTGATCCTCCGGATCCTGAAAGACCGTCGCGACGGTTCCGGCCAGATCGGAGGGACGGACATCCCGCGTGTCCCGTCCACCGACCAGCACGCGGCCACTGAAGCGCCCGCCGTGGAAGTGGGGAACGAGCCCGGCGAGCGCACGCACGAGCGTCGACTTTCCCGAGCCCGACGGCCCGAGCAGCGCAACGACGTCCCCTGAATCGATGCTTAGCGACACGTCCTGGAGCGCCGGCGCCCCAGCGTGGGGGTAGGTGAACGACACACGATCGACGACAGCTAGAGCCACACGGCACCCGCCACGACAACCACGACCGCCAGACCCACTGCGATTCTGTCGACGTTCGTCCACCCTGCTCGAGGCAACCGCGTCCGGCCCGGCCGTCCGAACCCGCGCGCCTCCATCGCCTCGGCCAGATTGAGCGCGCGCTCGAGCGAGCCCGAGACCAGCGGCGACACGAGCCTCCCGCGGCCACGAACGCCGGCGACCTCGACTCCCCGGCCGCGAACCGCTTCCGCGAGCCCCACGGCGTCTCGTTCGAGCGTCGGAATCAGCCGCGTCGCGAGCACCGCCGCCAGCGCCGAGCGGCGCGCGAACCCGACCGAAGCGAGCAGCCGATCGTGGTCGAGCGAGAGCGCATAGACGCCGAAGGCGAGAGCCACCGCCACGAGCCTGAGGGCTGCGAGGGCCCCGATCCGGATCTCTTCGCTGGTCACGTCGATCGGGCCGATGACCGGGAGGATGGGGCCGCTCCAGAGGACGTGGCTCCCGACGACAGCAACCAGAGGCGAGATGAGAAGGACGCTCAGGCCGGATGCGAACGCGCCGAAGAGGTACGGCCGCCGTCTCGACCCACCGGTCCGCATGAGCACGACCAGCAGAGCCGCCGCGATCGCGGCGACCGTGGCCAGGTGATCGGCCAGAAGCGCCGTCGCGGCGAGCGCGCCGAGGAGCAGCACCGCGGGAACGGGGCCGAGTCTCACCCGACCACCCTCCCGGCCTCGTCGAACCGCGCCGTGTAGCGATAGCGGATCGACGACGGATCAGCAGCCAGTGTCGCCGCTGCGGCCCGGACGGCCGCCTCCGATCCTGCGAGGCGGAACGTCACCGGAGAGTCGTTCGCCGAGCCTCGGGTGGCGGTCAGAGCCGCTCCAGTCGCGCCCTCGTCGATCGCGAGAACGAAGACGTTGGGCTCCCCGGTGGCACCGGCCCCCAACTCGAGAACCGGGACGAGGAGCCCGGCTGCGTCCGAAAGCTCGGGCGGGGCGTCGATGCGAACGGGTCGCCGAGCCCCGTCGAAGCCATGGACGAACGGCTCGGGGAAGGCGCCCACGACGACAGGCTGCTGCTGCATCCGCCCCTGCCAGGATCGAAAGTCCCACCAGGCCACGTCTCCCGGGTGGAGCCTGATCTCCGCCGCGCCGACATCCGGCTCGATGCCGTTGACGAAGTAGAACCAGTCGCGCTTCTGCGCGAGGCTCCCGCTCACGCCATCGATCGACTGCACGAACCGACCGCCGTAACGGGTTTCGATGTCCGCCTTGCGATCGAGCGCTTGCAGGACGGTGAGACCGGACGGAACCCGAGCGGCGAGTACGGCATCTGCCCCGCGGTCGTGGGTGACCCAGAGCGAGGCGTCGCCGCCACCCCCGCTCTCGCCCGCGGTGGCACCACAGGCTGCGAGAGCGAGGACGGTGACGATCGATGCGAGCGCTCGGCGAATCACCCCGACTCCCGTCAGCGCCGCAGGAGCACCTGCGAGCGGATGTCCCCGCCCTTCTCAGCCCGGATCTGGTGCCAGCTGCCGGTCGGGCACAGCCGGCCGCTCTGCGCGAGGACCTTCCGACCGTCGAGTGAGAACGTGACACCGCGCGCAGCGGTTCGTGTTCCCGAGTCGTCCTGCTCGTCCGCCCGGAAGCAGCCGCGCTTCAGCCGGACGAGGTCGAGAGTCGGCGGTCCACCGGCGACGATCCCGAACTGCGCGAAGTACCAGAGAACCTCATCGCCTTCCTTCAACACGTAGGCGTCGGCGCCGACAGGCGGCGAGACGCCGTTGACCTTGAAGACCCAGCCGGTCGTCCCCTCGGCCGGGTAGCGGCCGATCTGACTCACGTAGGGGCCGAACGAGAAGGACTTGAGCTCGTAGAAGAACTCGCCCCGTGCGCTCGCTGCCTCGAGGACACCGAGCGGCGTCGGCTGCGCGAGGTCGATGGTCGCATCGCCGACCGCGAGCGACCCGGTGTACACGGAGATCAGAGGCTCCGTCGCTCCGAAGATCGTCGCGGTCTTGCCTTCGACCCTGACGTGGGCACGAAGCGCGAATGCGGCGCCCGGCAGGGCCAGAGCGGCGGCGAGCGCCAATGCGAAAACAGCGGGAACGATGCGTCGATGCACGTTCTCTCCTTCCTCGAGGGGAACCGGTGCTCGGGCGAGCGGCAGGTCTTCTGACTCGGGGCTCCCCTCTCCGCCGCCTTCCCGGCCCGGAGGCCAGTGGCATCGTGGCGAGAGGCACCTCCCCTTACAGCGGCGGGACCGTGCCGGACTTTCACCGGCTTCCCTTGGCCGCTTGCCCTATGTCTGAAGGAGCCACGGTAACAGGCGGCTACGCTGACGTCCATGACGGCGGGAACACGGCTCTGGATCTCGCACTGGGGACCGGTTCTTCTCTGGGCGGCGGTGATCTTCGCCTTCTCGTCGATTCCGAGTCTCGGCACGGGGCTCGGGACCTGGGATCTCGTACTGCGAAAACTCGCCCACATGACCGAATACGCGATCCTCGGCGCGCTTCTCTACCGGGCCACCGGACGTGCGCCGGTCGCGCTCGCGCTCGCCTCTGCCTACGCGGTGACAGACGAGTTCCACCAAACGTTCGTCTCCGGCCGGCACGGGTCGCCGGTCGACTGGGCGATCGACACCGCAGGGGCGGCGATCGGAGTGGCGCTCTACGGCTACTGGCGCCGCGCACGATGAGCGGCGCGATCGCAGTCGACCTCGACGGCGCCCTCGGCGACACGCGAGGGCTCTGGGACGCGTTCGTCGACGATGCGGCACGGCGCTTCCACGCGATCGCGAAACTCGACGTCGCCTCGCTCCCGCGTGACCGTGGCGCCGCGGCGGCCGAGCTCGACCGGTGGGCGGAACACGGGGTCGGGGACTGGCGCGCGGCGCTCTCACGGTTTGCGGAGGATCACGCGCCGGTGTATCTCCGGCCGAGCTCGACGGCGAGCGGTGCCCTGAGAGCTCTTGCCGGAGCCGGGTACCGGATCGGCGTCTACACCGATGCACCGGAGGAGCTCGCGAGGGTGGCTCTCGCCCAGCTCGGTGCGTCACGTCGGGTAGACGTACTCGAGAGCGGTGACGATGCGAGAGCGCACCTCGTCGAGCGTCTCGGCGCCCAGACGCTCGTCGCCGAGACGGGCGATGACCTCGTTCGGGCCGCTGCGGACGCCTCACCAGAGACTGCTTCGACGTCGTAGTAGGATCAGGCGGCGTGACGGAGCCCCGGAAGTCGTTCGACGACCGCCAGCTCGATGCGATCCTCGAGCGGCTCGACCGCTTGTGCGACGAGATGCACGTCATGAACTCGCGCCTCGACTCCACCGAGGCGCTCCTGCGCATCTCCCATGAGCTGAGGACGCTGAACGAGTCGCTCCAGGCCCTCGCCTATGCGGCGCTCGGCCAGCAGGGCCCGCAGGTGCGCAGGCGGCGGAGTGGATAGCAAGCGGCGAAGCCGCGCGCAGCGGACGGCGGAGCCGGCCGCGAAGGCCCACCCAGCCCGTCAGGGCTCGGTACAGAGCCTGCGGCGACCTACCCGACCGGGAGATACGGCCGCTGGCGCGGCCTGAACCTTCGCGGCCTGTTCGGCCGCTGCGCGTCGCTCCACTCCTTGCTCGGCCGCTGCGCCAGCGAGCCCCGCTTTATACGGCCGCTGGCGCGGCCTGAACCTTCGCGGCCTGTTCGGCCGCTGCGCGGCCCGCGTCGCTGGCCGTGCGTATTTCCACGCGGTTGTCGTGGAAGGTCGGGCTGCCGCCGAGATCCGCGTCCCGCTCCGGCGTCGTCGCATTGACGTTCGTGCCTCCGGGCGAGAGCTTTGGCCACTGCACCTTGTACGTGAACGCGACTCCGGGTCGAGCGGCGTCGTCGACGACAGCCTCCGCCTCGAACGCACCCCGATCGTTCCAGATGCGTAGCTCATCGCCC
>JBBQXH010000120.1:0-7623 GCA_038209835.1 Gaiellales bacterium
ACGCCGCTCTTCCCGCCGCTCGGTCAGATCGTCGTCGTCGGCACGCTGTTCGTCCTCGCGTGGGTTATCGCCCGTATGAGCGGCCGTGTCGCCCTCCGGTTCCTCCGTTGGCATGACGGGCGCCACACGACCGGCGGTGTCGAGGAGACCGGGAAGATCGCGAACGCGAAGCGCCGCGAGACGCTCGTTGCGCTGATCCGAGCGGGCATCGCCATGGCCGCGTTCACCACGGCGACCGTCCTCGCGATCGGGCAGCTCACGGGTGGGATCGACCGCCTCGGTGCGCTCGCCGGCGTCTCGTTCGCCGTGATCGTCGCCGGGTTCGCCGCGCAGCGCGTGCTCGCCGATCTCATCGCCGGCCTGACGATGTTCCTCGAGAACTGGTACTCGGTCGGCGACCCCGTGATCCTGCAGGCCGGGCTCGAGCTTCAGGGCGTGGTCGAGGACATGTCGCTGCGCCGGACTCGCCTGCGCGCCCTCAACGGCGAGGTGATCAACGTGCACAACGCCCAGATCCAGGCGGCGCGCGTACTGCCTCGCGGCGTCAAACGGCTCTCGATCGAGCTGTTCGTGAGCGACCGCGTCGAAGGCGAGGAGTTGGTGGAGGAGGTCATCAGCCTGCTGCCCGACGGCCCCACCACCTTCGTCGAGCGGCCTCGCGTCGTCGCCATCGAGGAGCTGTCCGAGAGCCTGACGAGGATCAGCCTCGTCGCCGCCGTCGCTCCTGGCAGGGAATGGCTCGCCGAAGACTTCCTGTCCGATCTGCTGAAGGAGCGCGCGCCGAGCGAGCTGATCGTGCACGGCCCGGTGTCGATGGCAGTCGACGAGCGGGCGTCACGCAGCTATGCGCGTGCCACCGCCGGGACTCGCTGGCAGGGCCGGCACTCGGGAGCAGCAACCTAGTCGGAGGACCGCCGGAAGTGGTCCCAGCCGGCCACGTCGACCGGCTCACCTCCCCGGAGGATGCGCACCCCGCTCCCCTCTAGGCACCGCCCGACCTCGACGAGCCCCAGGCGCTCCGCATCGCCCAGCGAGACAGCGGCGAGGAGCTCGTAGTCCTCGCCCATCGTCCAGAACGGATCTGAGCCCACCTCGGCGATCCGTGGAAAGAGCGGAAGGCGCTCGACCTCGATCTCGATGCAGCAGGCGGAGCGCTCCGCGATGTGGCGAGCATCGCTCGCGATGCCATCGGAGATGTCGATGAGTGCGTGAGCGACGGGAGCCAGGACACGGCCCGCGTCGAGCCTGAAGGGTGGCCGCAGGTGCGCTCGCACGAGATCGTCGAAGCCGGTAAGTCCCGTCTCGAGCACCCTGAGCCCGGCGGCTGAGCCTCCGAGCGGCCCCGTGACGACAACGGCATCGCCCGCGCGCGCGCCGCCGCGACCCGGAACCCGGTCGCTTCTACCGATCGCCGTCACCGACAGATACAGACGATCGGCTCGGGTCGTGTCTCCGCCGCGCACCGGTACGCCCGCCTCGTTCAGGCCCTCGTAGAGCTCGACGATCTGACCGGCATCCGTGTCCCTGGGCGCGCCGAGGCTGACGATCAGCGCCTCCGGCTCGGCGCCGGCGGCAGCGAGATCGCTCAGGTTGACGACCGCGGCCTTGTAGCCGAGATCGCGCCACGACGTCCAGTCGAGACGGAAATGAACCCCCTCCACGAGCGCGTCCTGCGTCACGACGACCCGGTCGCCGAGCAGAGCCGTGTCGTCGCCGACGCCGACCGCGAGCCCGCGGCGAGCGAGCTCGGCGATCAGCCCGAACTCACCGAGCTCTGACAGTCGCAAGGCCGAACACGTCGACGGGACCGTTCCCGGAGCCGATCCCGGCGAGACCGTTGCGAACGGCCTCCGAGGCAATCGACGCGGCCCCGCGCGCGGCGTCCTCGAGGCCCTCGCCAAGCGCGAGCAGAGCAGCGAGACTCGCCGAATGCGTGCAGCCCGAGCCGTGGATCGCAACGTTCGGATACCGCTCGGTCGGGATCGCGAGTTGGCGCTCGCCGTCGTAGAGCCAGTCGACGGGATCGTCTCCGTGACCTCCCGTGATGACGACTGCTCGCACGCCGAGGTTCACGATCGCCTCGGCGAGAGATCGGCGGTCGGCGTCCTCCCGGTACGGCACACCTGCCAGCGAGCAGGCTTCGACCAGGTTCGGGGTGACGACGGTGGCGAGAGGGAACAGGCGCTCGACCATCACCGCGACGGCGTCTTCCTGTAGAAGCCGCGCACCCGAGCTCGCGATCATCACGGGATCGACGACGAGCGGGGACGGGTGGTCTGCAAGAAAGCTCGCCACGGTCTCGACCACGGCCACGCTGTAGAGCATCCCCGTCTTCACGGCGTCGAATCCGATGTCGTCCGCGATCGCGTCGAGCTGTGCGCGGACGAACTCGGGCGGGATCTCGTGGATCGCGGCAACCCCGAGGGTGTTCTGCGCGGTCAGAGCGACGAGCACGCTCGTGCCATGGCACCCGAGGTGGGCGAACGCCTTCAGATCGGCCTGAACGCCGGCGCCTCCGCCGGAGTCCGACCCGGCGATCGTAAGGCAGCTGGGCACCATGTCCCTGACGTTACCATCGACTCGTGGCCACCCTCCTCGCCCCGTGGGACGGCCTTATCGAGGGAGAAGAACTGGCGTCGCTCACGTTCGAGGCCCCGCGGCAGCCTGCGTCGGTCAGTCTGCCGAACGCCCTGCACCCGCGGGTTCTCACCGCACTCGAGGCTCGCGGCGTCATTCGGCTGTTCAGCCATCAGGCGGAGACGTTCGAGGCCGCCGCGCGCGGCGAGCACGTTCTCGTTGCCACCGGAACCGCGAGCGGCAAGACGCTCGCCTTCAACCTCCCCGTTCTCCAGGCGCTCGCGGAGGATCCGAAGAACCGCGCGCTGTACCTGTATCCGACGAAGGCGCTCGCACAGGATCAGGCCCGCTCGCTCGCTGCGTTCGCCCTTCCCGGACTGCGCGCGGCGATCTACGACGGGGACACCGAGACCGAGCGTCGCTCGGAGATCCGTCGCTCGTCGAACCTGATCCTCACAAATCCAGACATGCTGAGCGTCGGCATCATGCCTCACCACGATCGCTGGGCCGACGTCTTCCACAACCTCCGGTTCGTGGTCGTCGACGAGGCGCACGTCTACCGCGGGGTCTTTGGCTCCCACGTCGCGAACGTCCTGCGGCGACTTCGCCGGATCGCCCGGCTCTACGACGCCGAGCCGCAGTTCCTCCTCGCCTCCGCGACGATCGGGAATCCCGGTGAGCTCGGTCGCTCGCTCGTCGGAGAGCCGATCACCGTCGTCGACATCGATGGTGCGCCGCGCGCCGAGCGAACGGTCGCGCTCTGGAATCCGCCCCTGATCGACGCCGAGCTCGGGCAACGCGCGAGCGCGCTGGGCGAGGCGTCGCGGCTGCTCGCGGCTCTCGTCGAGCGAGACCTGCGGACGATCTGCTTCACGAAGAGCCGAAAGGCGGCCGAACTCATCCATCGATTCGCCTCGGAGCGCCTCGACCGATCGCTCCGGGAGCGGCTGTCACCCTACCGCGCCGGCTACACGCCGGCGCCGCGACGGGAGATCGAGCGCCGTCTCGTCGAGGGTGAGCTCCTCGGCGTGACCGCGACCGACGCGCTCGAGCTCGGCATCGACATCGGGCTCCTCGACTGCGCGATCTCGGTCGGCTTTCCGGGAACAGTCGCGAGCCTGCGGCAGCAGTGGGGCCGCGCCGGACGCCGTGAGGCCGGGCTCGGAGTGCTTGTGGCGAGCGAGGATGCGCTCGACCAGTTCTTCATGCGGGAGCCGGACACCCTTCTCGGGCGACGGGTGGAAGAGGCGATCCTCGACCACACGAATCCGAGGATTCTCGACGGGCACGTCCGGGCAGCCGCCTTCGAGGCGCCGATCACCGCCGAGGACGGAGCGATCCTCGGCGCCGAGGCGCTCGAGCGGGCCGAGCTCCTCACAACGCAAGGTGAGCTCAAGAGCTCGCCCGCCGGATACGTCTGGGCTGGTCGCGACTATCCCGCGGGGAAGCTCTCGCTCCGCTCGACCGGGTCGGACACGATCGCGATCGTCGAGACCTCCACGGGTCAGGTGCTCGGGAACGTCGACGAGGATCGGGCGTTCTCGACCGTGCACGAGGGAGCGATCTACCTCCATCTCGGGGAGTCCTACCGGGTGCTGGCGCTCGACCTCGCTGCCCGCGCGTCGCTCGTCGAGCCTTTCAAGGGTGACTACTACACCCAGACGAAGCGCGAGACGACGACCTCGATCGAGGAGGCTCACCAGGTGGAGAACCGCCTCGGCCTCGAGCTCTGCTTCGGCGCGGTGTCGGTCACCGACCAAGTCATCGCGTACCAACGGCGCTCGATCGCGACAGGCGAGCAGATCGACCTCCACACACTCGACCTCCCGCCGCAGACCTTCGAGACCGAGGCCATCTGGTTCTGTCCCGAGCCCCGGATGCTCCCTCGCGAGGACGACCTGCAACGACTGCTCGGAGCGCTCCACGCAGCCGAGCACGCGCTCATCGCCATTCTCCCACTGTGGGCGATGTGCGACCGCTGGGACATCGGCGGGCTCTCGACCAACGGCCACTACCAGACAGGACGACCGACCATCTTCGTCTACGACGGTCATCCTGGCGGAATCGGGATCACGGAGCGAGGATTCGTCCGGTTCGAGGGGTGGGTCGCGGACACTGAGCGTCTGCTCGCAGGCTGTCCCTGCGACCGCGGGTGCCCGTCGTGTGTGCAGTCCCCGAAATGTGGGAACCTGAACGAGCCGCTCGACAAGACGTTCGCCCTCGCGCTTCTCCGGCAGATGCTCGGCCGCTAGTGCTCCGTTCCAGAAGTTCGGTGATGATCCTGGCGAGCGAAAAGCAGCCGGACGAGGACGCAGGGAGCGCCCATATGCACTTATATGGGCGCGACCGAGGACGAAGAACGGCGCAGCTTTGCAGCCGCCAGGGCGCGCCGCACTTCTGGAACGGAGCACTAGCGTTCAGGCCGCCCTCCTCAGGCTGTCGGCGGAGATCATCGACTCGGCTGCCAGGCGAAGCGTGGCCGCAACGTCAGCGTGGGTCGGCCACGATCCGATCGGCATGCCATCGGGACGCACGAGGAGCGCGCCGCCGGCTCCGATGCCAAGAGTCCTGCCGGTGACGTGATCGAGGCGCCTGACGTCGATCGGCATATCCACGACGGCGGCTGTTGCGGCTCGCTCCCATGCGCCAGCGGCCGGCCCGGTGAAGAGCGTCAGACCGTGGCCGATGAGATCGAGGGATGAGGTTCGCCCAGCGCCGTCAGCCTCCGGGGCGAGCCAGGTGTGCGCGATCCGCCCGGCGAGGTCGGCGTGGAGCTCGCGTGGACCGGGGCGACGACTGCCGTTCGGATCGACCGATCGTGCCAGGTTGTGTTCGACGATGGGCCGGCGCTCGGCTTCGTAGGTGTCGAGAAGCGATGGTTCAGCCCAACCGTGCAGTACCCAGGCCAGCTTCCAGCCGAGATCGAATCCGTCCGCGATTGCGCTGTTCATGCCGGTGCCGCCACGCGGCGTGGCGCGGTGAGCAGCGTCGCCCACGAGGAACACATTCCCGTCGCTGAAGCGGTCAGCCAGCTGCGCAGCGAAGGAGAACGCTCCAGTCCGTTCAATCCGCACCGGCAGAGTCGGCGAGCCTGCGGCGAGACGGATCCGCGCAGCCAGGCGACTGCGGGTGTACTTGTCGTCGAACAGGTCGAGGCCAGGCTCACGCTCAATCCCGAACAGCCAACGGTCGCCGTGACCGGCGGGGAGCATGGTGCCAGCCGCACCGCTGTGGGTGATGGAGTAGATGCCGTGGCGCCTGGCACCCACGAGTTCCCACAGCGGCGCCCGGAACAGAACGGTGATCGCCTCACCAAGCCGGTCTGGCCCCCTCATCGCGATGCCGAGCGCGTCGCGAACGACGCTGTGCGCACCATCGGACGCGACCAGGTAGCGGGTGTCGACGCGCCGCACCTCCCCGGTTTCGCGATCACGCAGCGAGACGCAGACGCCGTCCGGACTGACGTTCAGGTCGATCAGGTCGGTGCCCAGCTCCACGCTGGCGTTCGGCAGCGACCGGAGGTGACGCAGAAGGACTGCCTCCAGGTGATCCTGAGGCACGCATGCCGGTGAGGTCGGGCTCACCAGCTCGGCCTGCCCAGTGGTCGGCAACCCGAGGGCGAACTCGGCGCCGCTCGCGGCCTGCGCCAGGGTCTCGCACTCCAGCAGCGTCCACTCGACGTCGTCGCCGCCGGCACGGAGCTCATTCTCGAGGCCCCACGACCGCACGAGCTCCATCGAACGTGTGCTCACAGCGGTGGCCCGGGGCATCGACGACAACTCAGCGCGCCGTTCGACGAGGACGCACTCGATCCCTTGGCGAGCCAGGGTGATCGCCGTCGTCAATCCGGCCGGACCGGCACCCACCACCGTCACCGGTCGTCGTTTTGGATCAATCTTCAACATCGTTGTTCTCTCCTTTTCGATAGACAGTCTGTATTTCAAGATACAGTATGTAGTTTAGAAGGCACCCTGTCAAGTGAAATATGGAATGATGCGAGCCATGGCTACGCGCAAGTACGAGCAGCGGCTCCGTGCAGACGCCGCCGAGGAGACCCGCCAGCGGATCCTCGATGCGGTCGGACAGCGGCTTCGTGACGCGCCGACCGAGCCCGTCAGCCTCGATCAGGTCGCGCGGCTGGCCCGGGTCGCCCGCTCGACCATCTACCTCGTGTTCGGTTCCCGCTCGGGCCTGTTCGACGCGTTCGCCGATGACCTATGGGCGCGAAGCGGGCTTTCCAACCTGACCGAGGCGGTCGCCCATCCAGACATCCGCGAGCAACTGCGCGGCGGAATCGCTGCCGCGAGCGCAATGTTCGCAGCCGAGCGGGACATCTACCGGGTTCTGTTCTCGATGGCTCAACTCGACCCAGACTCGGTCGGTGGGGCGGTGCAGAAGAGAGAGAGGGTGCGCGCGCGCGGCATGGCCCGTGTAGGCAGGCGACTCGCCGAGCAGGACATCCTGCGCGCTGATCTCAGCGCCGACGATGCCGCCGATGTTCTCTGGATGCTCACCAGCTTCGAGAGCTTCGACCTCCTCTACGCCGCCCGCCAGTTGTCCCTCGACAGGACCGTCGACCTGATCGTCGCGACGGCCGAGCGCACCCTCTACCGCTAATCGATGGAGCTCGTCGCGGCGGCGAACGCGAGTGCCACGGCGTCCTCGGCAGTCGGTGCCCGCACGATGCCCTCGCCGCTCATCTCCGGTCCCGCCCCGAGCACGATCACCGGTCGGCCGAGCGTTCGGGCGAGCGCGATCTCGGATGCAGTCCCCCACGCTCCGCCGACTGCGATCACGACATCGCCGCTCGCGACGACCGCGAGGTTTCGCGCGTGGCCGACCCCTGTGGCAACCGCGTGCTGGATCCACGGATTCGCGGCCGTTCGCGACTCACCCGGGAGGATTCCGATCGTCGCAACGCCGGCCTGATGGGCGCCCCGAGCAGCTGCGTCCATGACACCTCCCAGACCGCCGCAGACGAGCGTTGCGCCCCGGCTCGCAACGAGTCGGCCAACCTGCTCGGCAAGCGCCTCGGCAGCCGGATCG
>JBBQXH010000121.1:0-7517 GCA_038209835.1 Gaiellales bacterium
ATTCGCCGCCGGTGTCTCGCCGATCGGCGCGAGCTCGCAAACCTCGCCTCGGCGTTCATCGCGTCGGTTCTCGCATACATGATCACAGGCGTCTTCCTCCACCTGTCCTACCAGCGCTACTTCTGGCTGTTCCTCGCGCTCGCGGGATCGGCCGGCGTGATCGCATCCCGTCTCGCCCGCGAAGAGCCCGGAACCCAACCGTACTGGCGGCGAGACGCCTCCTCGCGGGTGACGCACGGGCCCCGCCGCCGTCCGCTGGCGCAGAACCGGCGCGTGTCGACGACCTCGTAGGCCTTCACGACCCGTTCACTTGTCAGTTACCCCTTTCGTGGGTACTGTCTGTGGGTGGTGAGCTGGCTGCGGCAGCGGGTTGGGAGGATCGTCCTCATGGCAGCCGTCGTCGGATCTCTCGTGATGGCTGTGCCGGCCATGGCGAGTGCGGCCGACATCGGTTTCAAGGGCCCGAACACGAGTGGTTCGGGATCGAATCCGACCGCCGAGAAGCCCGAGTCGAAGCTCTGGTTCAACGACGGGATCTGGTGGGCCTCGATGTGGGACAAGAACAGTCCCGCGGGCTTCGAGATCTTCAGGCTCGACACGGCAACGCAGACGTGGTCGACGACCAACGTCGCGATCGATTCGCGCACGAACACGCACGCCGACACGCTCTGGGACGGAACTCATCTCTACGTGGCCTCGCACAAGTTCACGACGAGCGCAGGGGCCGGGGGGCCGAGCTACCTCTTCCGCTACAGCTATGACGCCAGCACGGACACCTACTCGCTCGATGCTGGCTTCCCCGCGACGATCAACAGCGTCGACACCGAGGCCCTCGTCATCGACAAGGACTCGCTCGGCAACCTCTGGGCGACCTGGGCGGAGGGAAACAAGGCCTGGGTGAATCACACGTCGGGTAGCGACACGAGCTGGGGCGCCTCGTTCGTACTGCCGACCACGGGTGCGAGCAACCTGAAGACCGACGACATGTCGTCGCTGATCGCGTTCAACGGCAGTATCGGCGTCATGTACTCGAACCAGAACGACGGCACGATGCACTTCGCCATCCACGCGGACGGCGCGGCCGACTCCGCCTGGACGCACGAGAACGCCTACGGGCCGGGCTCTGGCTTCGCCGACGACCACATGAACCTGAAGACCTACGGCGGCAAGGTCTACGTCGCCGCGAAGACCTCGCGGACGGGCTCGAACCCGCTGATCAACCTGCTCGTCCGCGGCACGACCGGGACCTGGTCGGCCCACGTCTTCGGGACGGGCACCGAGAATCACACACGCCCCATCGTCCTCATCGACACGACCGCGGGCGTGATCCACTTCTTCGCGACCGGCCATACGGCCGGGGCGACGAGCTACGACGCGATCTTCGAGAAGACCTCCCCGCTCTCGAGCATTTCCTTCTCCTCGGGCCAGGGAACGACGTTCATCGACCCGGATGGAACCGACCCGAAGATCAACAACGCGACGTCCACGAAGCAGAATCTCACGAGCGACATGGGTCTCGTCGTCGTCGGGTCAGGTGGAAGCAACTACTGGCACAACACCGAGCTGCTCGCCCCGGACGGCACGCCACCCTCCCTGACCGCCGCGACGGTCAACGGAGCGACGCTAACCCTGTCCTACAGCGAAGCACTCGACACCGGCTCCGTGCCCGCGACCAGCGACTTCACGCCAAAGGTGGATGGCGTCGCGCGCGGTGTCAGCACGGTGAACGTGGCCGGATCGACGGCCACCCTGACGCTCACCTCACCGGTCGTCTCCACCGACACGGTCACGATCGACTACACGCCCGGGACAAACAAGATTCGCGACCTGGCCCAGAACAACGCTGCAGCGCTCGCCGGCCAGGCCGTCACCAACAACACGCCTCCCCCCGGTGGCAGCGGGCCGATTGCGCTCGCCGGCCCGGCGATCAGCGCATCGATCCTGAGCGGGTCGACCGTGACCCTCCCGTCCTGGACGCCCGGGGCGAACGACCTCATCCTCGTCTCCGTCGCCCAGCGCGACGAATCGAAGGCGATCTCCGTCAGCGGCAACGGCCTCACCTTCACCGAGATCGCGAACGTCGACAACGTCCAGGGCCAGGGCGGCATCTCGCTCTGGCGGGCGCAGGGCGGCGCACCGACGGCTGGACAGATCACCGTGACGATCTCGGGCAACACGCTGCCGGTCGTCGTCGAAGCCCAGCGCTTCAGCGGTGTCGACACTGGCACACCCGTCGAGGCGACGTCGACGAATCAAGGTCCAGGCGTGGACGACCGGAACATGCTCCAGGCCGTCACAACGGCAACTTCTGGCGCCTGGGCGGTCGGGGTCGGCTGGAACCGGTCGAAGACGCTGACGCTTCCCTCCGGCGACACACCGATCCTCATCAATCAGTCGGTCAGCTCGGGCGGTGACGCCACGCGCTCGGCCATGTGGTACGAGGGACCCGTCGCCTCGCCCGCCAGCACGCAGCTCGGCGGGGCGAACGATCTCAGCGCGGTCGACGACTGGGCCATGATCGCGGTCGCGCTCAGGCCCGGTGGAGGAGGTGGCGGAGATGTGACGCCGCCGGTGCTCTCGAGTGCGGCGGTGAACGGGTCGTCGCTGACACTCACGTACAACGAGACGCTCGACAGCGGATCCGTGCCCGCCGGCACCAACTTCACCCCCAAGGTCGGAGGCGTCGCGCGCGGCGTCACGAACGTCGCCATCGCAGGCGCCGTCGTCACCCTCACCCTCGCCTCACCGGTCGTCTCCACCGACACGGTCACCGTCGACTACACCCCAGGCACCAACAAGATCCGCGACGTCGCCCAGAACAACGCGGCAGCACTCACCGGCCAGGCCGTCACCAATAACACCCCACCGCCAGGCGGCGGCACGATCTCACTCGCGGGATCGGCGATCAGTGCAGCGATCTCGACCGGAGCGACCGTCACGCTCCCGTCGTGGACGCCCGGTGCGAATGAGCTCATCCTCCTGTCCGTGGCGCAGCGCGACGAGTCGAAGGCGATCTCGGTCAGCGGCAACGGCCTCACCTGGACGGAGATCGCGAACGTCGACAACGTTCAGGGCCAGGGCGGCATCTCGCTCTGGCGCGCCCAGGGCGCATCTCCCGCCACCGGGCAGATCACGGTGACCATCACGGGTAACACGCTCCCTGTCGCCGTCACCGCGCAGCGGTTCGGCGGCGTCGCCACAGCGTCGGCGGTCGAGGCGCAGGCGACGAACCCCGGGCCTGGAGTCGACGACCGGAACATGCTGCAGGCGGTCACGACGATCACGCCCGGAGCGTGGGCCGTCGCCGTCGGCTGGCACCGCACAGCGATCCGCGGTGTTCCGGCCGGCGAGACCGGGATCGCGATCAACCAGCTCGCAGGAACCGGCGGAGACGCGACACGGCTTTCGATGTGGTATCAGGGCCCGGTTACCTCTCCAGCCGCCACCCAGCTCGGCGACGTCAACGATCTCAGCACCGCGAACGACTGGTCGATGATCGTCGTCTCGCTCAAGCCGAGCCCGTAACACTCTCCGAGCACGGGGCGGTGACGACCGCGGCGCCGTCAACGCGCGATACGCTCGTGCCGATATCCCTCCGGATGGGAAGACGGCAGACGACCTCATGACGACGAAGGCAACGCCCGACACCGGGGACGCCAAGCCGCAGCATTCCGAGACCCGCAAGCAGGTCAGGGGGTCGAGCCTCCTCCTCATCGGACGGCTGATGTCGCTGGCGGTGAACTTCGTCGTCCAGATCCTCATCGTCCGCTATCTGACGAAGGCGGACTACGGAGCGTTCGCCTACGCCCTCTCGCTCGTCGCGCTCGGGCAGAGCGTGATCACGTTCGGGCTCGACCGGGCGATCACGCGGTTCATCCCGATCTACGAGGAGCGCAAGGAGTACGACAAGATCTTCGGGACGCTAGTCATGGTCACGGGGACGATCCTCGGGCTCGCGCTGGCGCTCATCGCTCTGACCTTCGGGCTCTACGGGCTGATCGCCGGACAGATCGGCGACACCGAGCAGAACGTCGCCCTCGTTCTCATTCTCGTCTTCCTCGTGCCGATCCAGGCGATCGACGCGCTGCAGACCGGCATGTTCGCGGTGTTCTCGAAGCCGAGGGCGATCTTCTTCCGCAAGTACGTGCTCGCTCCGGGCTTCAGGCTCATCGTCGCCCTGCTCGTGGTCTTCGGGGGCAAGAGCGTCGTCTGGCTGGCGGCCGGCACGGTGATCGGAGGCCTCGGCGGCGTCGCGCTCTACAGCTGGATGCTCTGGGGCGAGATGAAGAAGCGTGGGCTGCTCGGGCACTTCCACGTCTCGACGATGAAGATGCCCGCCCGTGAGATCTTCACGTTCACGATCCCGCTTCTCAGCTCAGACCTCCTCTACACGGTCATGAACACCACAGACGCGATCCTGCTCGGCCACTACGGCGGCGCAACTGCCGTCGGGGCGTTCAGGGTGATCGGGCCGCTGGCGCAGATGAACACGATCGTCCTCGCGAGCTTCAGCCTTCTGTTTACGCCGATGGCCGCACGCCTCTTCGCGCGCGACGACGGTGAGGGGATCAACAAGGTCTACTGGGGAACGGCAGTCTGGACGGCCGTCGCCTCGTTCCCGATCTTCGCGCTGACCTTCTCGCTTGCCGGCCCCCTGACGACAACGGTGTTCGGTGAGCGCTACAGCGGCTCGTCAGCGTACCTCGCGCTGCTCTCGTTCGGGTACTTCTTCCAGGCGGCGCTCGGCTTCAACGGGCTGACCCTGAAGGTCTACGGACTGCTGCGCTACATCTTCACGATCAACATCCTGGCGATGATCGCGAACGTCGCGCTGAACCTCGCCCTGATTCCGATCTACGGGCCTCTCGGCGCCGCGATCGGGACGACCGGAACGCTCGTCGTCCACAACCTCTTCAAGCAGTGGGGCCTCCGTCGTGCGGGCGTCGACCTGTTCGAGTGGCAATACATCCGCATCTACGTGAGTATCGCGTTCGCAGCGGTCGTGCTGCTCCTCGTGCAGGTGTTCGCCGACCTCCCGTTCGCCGTCGGCTTCGTCCTCGCCGCCATCGCGTCGATCGCGGTCCTGCTCGTGAACCGCCACCTCCTCGAGGTCGCGCAGACGTTCCCCGAGCTTCTGCGCTTCAAGGCCGTCCGGCTCATCTTCGGGAAGTAGAGCGGTGCTCGAAACCACGCTTGCCACGTCCTTCGTCCCAGGCTCGAACGTCAAGGGCGAGGTCATGGGGGCGAACTGGCGCTTCCTGCTCCCGCAGCTCCGTTCCGGGCGCATCGTCTCGATCGGCCGCCCCGGACCCGCCGCCATCGCCGGGCTCGAGAGCGCGTGTGAGGAACTCGTCATCCTCGACGGGAGAGCACCGATCGAGGTGCCAGACCGAGGAGCAGATGCCGTGCTCGTGCACGACGAGAAGGCACCGTTTCGCGAGGTCGAGCGGATGCTCAATCCGGGCGGATGTGTGTGGTCAGAGTCCTCGCTCCCACTCCCCTCGCTTCGCGTCTGGCTCTCGCCGCCCGGCGGTGAGATCGGATCGATGGCGCCCGCCGCCGATCGCCCTACCGTCGACTACCTCGTTCGCCACGGCAAGCTCGATCCGGCGACCCGCCGCCTCACACCCGCTCGTGTTCGCCAGTGGGCGCGCGAGCACCCCACGGTCGCGGCAGTACGACGCCGGCGTGGATCGCTCGCAGGGTCCTCGTCCGCCGGCGAGGCTCCCGCGTACCTGGCGGGTGTCATCGGATCGGCGGGACTCGATCCCGCGACCGCCCGTTGGGGGATCTCGGTTCCCGGCCAGTACAGCTCGAAGAAGGTGCTGGCCTTCCTGTTCGCTCCGGATTCTGAATCACCGTCAGCGATCGTCAAGCTCACGCGGGCGCCGGCCCTCAACCCGCGGCTCGAGAACGAGTACGAGGCCCTGCGCTTGCTTGCCCAGCGAGGAATCGGCTCGACCGCGATTCCGCGTGCCCTCGCCCTCGAGGAGTCCGGCGGGCTGATCCTCGTCGCCGAGTCCGCGGCAGAAGGCGTCCCCTTCAGGCTCCGCTCGACCGGAAGAGCAGACTGCCCGCTGCTCGCGCGGGCGCACTCGCTGCTCCTCGAGCTGAGCGCCAGGACCGTCGAGCGCGACCGGGTCACCCCAGACGAAGCGGCGAGGGTCTTCGCCGAGCTCCTCGACCGGCTCGTGTCGATCTATGCCATAGGGCCGGAGCACGAGGCGTTCCTCCGTGGGCAGGTCGCGACGGTGGCCGGGTCGGCCGGGCCCTTCCCCGTCGTCTTCCAGCACGGCGACCCGGGTATCTGGAATGTGCTGGCAACGCCCTCGGGAGAGGTCGTCATGCTGGACTGGGAGGCGGCCGAGACGGAAGGAGTCCCGCTCTGGGATCTCTTCTACTTCGCGCGCTCTTACGCGTCGCTCTCGCCCCGGAGTTCGTCCAGATCCGACTTCCTCGGCAATCCGGCGCTCGTCTCGTCACTCGTCGAAGCCGTTCGGGCTCACCGGGCCGCGACCCGCCTCTCGCCCGAGCTCGTCGAGCCGCTCTTCTACACCTGCTGGGTACACCGGGCCCTCAAGGAGGCGAACCGCAGGCCACCCGAGCGCCTCGACGACGGCCATTTCGTCTCCCTCTTGCGACGCATGATCGACGGTCGGCGCTCGCCGGCACTCGACGCCCTGTTCACCGGCGCAAGCTAGTCTCTCGCGCGTGGCGTCTCCCCGCTCGAGCGCCCGGCGCCTGCTGGTGATCGGGCTCGACTCGGCCGCTCCCGAGCTTGTCTTCGACCGCTGGGCCGCGGAGCTCCCCACGATCTCGCGCCTCGCCGAACGGGGAAGCTGGGGACGGCTCGAGAGCACGATTCCCGCAATCACCGTCCCGGCGTGGTCGAGCATGATGACCGGCTGCGACCCGGGCCAGCTGGGCTTCTACGGGTTCCGCAACCGGAAGGACTGGACCTATGACGGCCTGTCGATCGCGACGTCGCGCGCCGTCCGGCAGCCCAGGGTCTGGAACCTCCTCGGGGACGCGGGTAGGCGTGTCGGCGTCGTCGGCGTGCCGCAGACGTATCCGGTCGAACCCGTGAAGGGCGAGCTCGTGAGCTGCTTCCTCACCCCCGGCACGGACAGCGAGTTCACTCACCCGCCCGAGCTGAAGGCCGAGATCGCAGACTGGGTCGACGGCGAGTTCCTCCTCGACGTGCCGGACTTCAGATCGGACGACCGCGACAGGATCCTCCGTGACATCTACCGCCTCGGGGAGCAGCATTTCGCCGTCTCTCACCGGCTACTCGAACGCGAGAGCTACGACTTCTTTATGACCGTCGACATGGGTCTCGACAGGATCCAGCACGCCTTCTGGCGCTACATGGATCCGACGCACCCGCGCTACGAGCCGGGATCCCGCTTCGCGAACGCGATCCACGACTATTACGCCTTCCTCGACCGCGAGATCGCGAGGCTGCTCGAGCACGCCGACGATGACACCGCCGTACTCGTCGTCTCCGACCACGGGAT
>JBBQXH010000122.1:0-7396 GCA_038209835.1 Gaiellales bacterium
TGATCCTTCGCGGCCTGGAGCTTCGCCGATGCGTCCGTCGTGCTGCAGGCGGCGGCCCCGGCTGCCAGAGCGCAGGCGAGCAGCAGGGTTGCTAAGCGCATCGGCTTTGGGGACATTGGTTGGAGCGTAGCGACGACGATATGGGTCAGGTCTTGCATTGCGACAGGCCGTGCCTTCCTGTTGCAATGTAAGACCTGACCCCCGCTTGTGCGCGGCCTGTCGCCTCCGGCTCCTTGCTAGACCACCCTGTCCTCGGGCAGGTCTTCAGCGAACTCGGAGCCGAGCCGGGCTGCGTCGAAGTCCTTCCCGACCACGTGGTGGTAGGGCACTCCCGAGAAGAAGTGGTGACTTCGCGTCGGGAAGTCCTCGCCTTCCGCCCACTCCTCGCGCTGGAGCTCGATGTAGCCCTGCTCCTGCACGTCGCCCATGCGCTGGAGGAGCTCCGAGAGGCCGTGACCCATCGCGTGCTGCCCGCCGAGCGTGATGAAGATGAACTTGAAGCCGAGGTCGCCGAGCTCCGCGAACGTGATCGGGTCTGGATCGTTGAACCACTTGAACGAGCTCGACCAGTTGAAGGCGAATCGCGCGTCGGGGAAGCGCGCGGTGACCCGCTCTGCGAACGCCTCGAGCGGGCCGCGGTCAGACGTGGGGAACTCGCACCAGAGGAGATCCGGGATCCCGGTGTCGAGGTAGCGGCAAGCCCGGTCGACGGCCAGGTCGAGACCGCGCTCGGGCTGCGGCGCGTCGACAGCGGACAGGCCGTCGGTGCGCGCGATCAGCACGAAGTCCGGGTTGCCGAGATCGTCCGCGACCGCGCGCGCCATCCGGAGCTTGCCGATCATCTCCGAGGCTGCGATGAGCGCCTTGCCGCCGATGTGGCCGCAGCGCTTCGGGAGCACCTGATCCTCGATGTGGGCAGCCGCGACGCCGGCGTTGACGTACATCTCGGCCGTCCGCTGCACGTTGAAGATGTTGCCGTAGCCGCCGTCCATGTCGACGATGACGGGCGGGATCTCGAGGTGCTTCGGCGCGATGCCCTTCTCGGGGTCGCCGACTGCCTGCGTCAGCTGGAACTTCCGCAGCGCCGACACCGTGCGCCGCGCGGCGTCTGCGATCTCGACGTTCGCGTAGATGTCCATGTCGGTCGTGCCGAGGTGGCCCATCGCAAACGAGTAGCCCGAGAAGTAGACCGACTTGAAGCCGTGGTACATGACGAGCTGGGCGGCCATCGGGTCGTAGACGCCCGGCCCGAACAGGTACGGCTCGGTCTCGAGCAGCTCACGCATCCGGGTCGAGGGATGCGTAAAGCGCGACGCGGGGACGACGAACCCGTCGGGGAGCAGCGGGGTCGGGACGAGCTCGAGCCCGGCCTTCGTGTCCGTTGGGAGTTCCTGCATCTGGGTCATCGTCGTCTCCTTCGATCGTTCTCTACTCGTTGGGGTGATCCCGGTCGCAGTCGTCCGGGCAGTTGCACTCGGGGTACGCGCTCGCGACGAGCAGGACGAGCCCGGTGCGGCGTTCGGTCGGTTGGGCGTCGATCGGGTCGGAATTGAACGCGAGACGTGCTTCCATGTCGACGGCTCCTTTAGCGATTCGGCAACACCGTTGCCCTCTCGGCAACAAAAAGCGATATCTGGAGTGTACGACTGGTGAAGCCATCAGTCCAATCCTTTCTCTTGATCGCTTCGATAGAAATTGCTGATATCTTGTCGGGATGCTTCTCGCCCAGCTCCACGGGTTCGTCGAGATCGCCCGGCGCGGAACCGTGAGCCGAGCGGCCGAGGCTCTCTTCGTCACGCAGCCAGCCCTGACCGCACGGCTGAAGGGGCTCGAGCGGGAGCTCGGAACCCCGCTTTTCATCCGCCACGGGCGTGGAGTCCGGCTCACGGACGCGGGTCGAGCATTCCTTCCCCATGCCCAGCGCGCGCTCGACGAGGTCGACGAGGGACGCCGGCTCGTGACCGAAGTCGGTCGCGGCAGCACGGGGCAGCTCGCCCTCGGTGCCGCGCCGGCGGTCTCGACGTACGTCCTGCCCGCGATCCTCGAGCGCCTGCACGCCGCGTATCCGAGCGTTCAGCTCTCGGTTCGGACCGGCCACTCCGAGGAGGTGCTCGATCTGGTGCTACGCGACCAGGTGGAGGTCGGGCTCGTGCGAGCGCTCCGCCACCCGGGCATCGAGAGCGTGCCGCTCTACGAGGACG
Source organism: Gaiellales bacterium (assembly GCA_038209835.1). GTDB lineage: Bacteria > Actinomycetota > Thermoleophilia > Gaiellales > Gaiellaceae > JBBQXH01. Next base: position 2,202 of record JBBQXH010000122.1, read on the forward strand.
AGCTCGTGCTCGTCTCGCACCCCGAGCACGGCTTCGCGAAGAGTGGGGCGATCGAAGTCGCCCGGATCGGCGACGAGCAGCTGATCCTCTTCGACCGCTCGTCCAGCTACCACGACGTCACGGCCTCCTTCCTGCGCGAGAACGGCGTCCTGCCGCGCGGAGTCATGGAGCTCGACAACATCGACGCGGCGAAGAAGATGGTGCGCCAGGGGCTCGGGGTTGCACTCCTCCCCTATACGGCGGTCGCCGAGGAGCTCGAGGCCGGCACGCTCGCCGCGGCCACGATCACCGATGCAGACCCTGTACGTCGGCAGATCGTCGCGATCCGCAGGCGAGACGCGGGGCCTCCGTCCGGGATCGTCGCCGCGCTGCTCGACACGATCGCCGATGTCTCGGACGACCTCCAGCGCGCCGCTGCGGCGTAATACGCTCCTTTCGATCTGTATGCATTCTGCATGATATTATGCAGATCCGTATGCCCGTGTTGCTTCAGATTCGAGACGTCCCGGACGACGTACACCGTGCCCTGAAGGCGCGCGCGGCTACTGCCGGAGTCTCACTCTCGGAATATGTTCGCAGCCTGCTCGCCCGCAGCACCGCACGTCCAACGCCCGAGCAGCTTGCAGAGCGCATCCGAGCCCGCGGATCGGGCCGGCTCGGTGAGTCCAGCGAAGACGCTGTTCGATCCGTTCGCGATCGCGGCGAGTGACGGTCGTCGACACCTCCGCAGTCGTCGACTTTCTCCTCGGAACAGGAGCGTCGTCCGAGGTGGAGGCAGTACTGACGCGGGAGGACGAGGGCGCGGCACCCGATGTCCTCGTGTTCGAGGTTCTGGCAGTACTCCGGAGGGGCACGCTGCAGGGTCGACTTCCCACAGCCCGCGCCTCGAGTGCAATAGACGACCTGGCCGACCTCCCAGTCGCGCTCTTTCCGTCACTCGGGCTTCGGAATCGGGCCTGGGAGCTGCGCCGCAACCTCACGATCGCCGACGCGCTCTTCGTCACGCTCGCGGAGAAACTCGAGGAGCCTCTCGTGACGAAGGACGCGGCGCTCGCCGCCGAGGCATCGAAACACGCAAGGGTCGAGGTGATCCTTCTCACCGGCTGATCAACGCCGAAGGCGGGGCCACTTCCGACGTGCTTCGACCGAGTCAGGAAGCCGCGTGGCACCGGCCTCGTTTAACTCTATGGTGACTACACTCGGCTACCAGATGGACGCATCCAGGCAGGAGCCGTCGCGGCTCGGAACCTTCGCGCGTCTCCTGACCTTCCTGCGGCCCTACCGCGTCTCGCTCGCCATCTCGATCGTGCTGGCGGTCGCATCGCAGGCTTGTGGCCTCGCGATTCCCTGGCTCACCGGCCTCGTCATCAACGACGCGCTCCTCGACGGCGACGAGCAGAAGCTGTGGACGCTGATCGGCCTGATCCTCTTCCTCGGCCTTCTGAAGGCCGTGCTCATGGTCGGGCGGCGGTTCATCGCCGGCAACCAGGCGCTCGGCGTCGAGTTCGACCTGCGCAACGCGCTCTACTCCCACCTGCTTCGCCTGTCGTTTCGCTTCTTCGACCGAAACCAGACTGGGCAGCTCATGTCGAGGGCGACCGTCGATCTCCAGAACGTCCGTTTCTTCCTCGGCTACGGGCTGATCTTCCTCATCCAGCACATCCTCACGGTGGTCGGCGTCACGGTCCTGCTCTTCCTGATCGACTGGCGTCTCGCCCTGATCGCGCTCGCGATCACGCCGCTCCTCATCGCCGTCGCGTGGCGCTACAGCCACGTCTCGCACCCCGTCCTCCGCGACGTGCAGCAGCGCCTCGCGGACATGACCACGGTCGCCGAGGAGTCGATCGTCGGCGTGAACGTCGTCAAGTCGTTCGCCCAGGAAGATCCGCAGGAGGCGCGATTCGCACACCGCGTCGAGCGCGTGTTCGCCCAGTCGGTGCGCGCGACGCGCCAGCAGGCCCTCTACCTCCCCGCGCTCTCGTTCCTACCGCTCCTCGCCCAGGCCGCCGTGCTGCTCGCGGGCGGCTATCTCGTCACCCAGGGATCGCTCTCGACCGGCGCTTTCATCTCCTTCAACATCTACCTCCTGATGCTCGTCTTCCCGCTCCGCATGCTCGGCATGTGGATCGGGCAGATCCAGCGTGCAACCGCCGCCGGCGAGCGGATCTTCCAGATCCTCGACGAGCCGGACGAAATCGCAGACAGCCCGGACGCGCGCGCCCTGGCCGAGGGCGGCGGGCGGATCGTCTTCGAGAACGCGAGCTTCGAGTACGAGCCCGGAATCCCGATCCTCCGCGACGTCGACCTCGAGATCGAGCCGGGACAGGTGGTGGCGCTGATCGGCAATACGGGCGCGGGGAAGTCGACACTGACCGCCCTCGTGCCGCGCTTCTACGACCCGACCGAAGGGCGGGTGCTGGTCGACGGTATCGACGTCCGCGACCTCGAGCTCGCCTCGCTTCGAAACGCCATCGGAATCGTCACGCAGGAGCCGTTCCTCTTCTCGGCCACCGTCCGGGAGAACATCGCCTTCGGCGTTCCGGACGCTGAGCCGGCAGACGTCGAGTGGGCCGCGCGGACCGCGCAGGCGCACGAGTTCGTCGAGCGACTACCCGATGGATACGACACCGTCGTCGGCGAGCGTGGCATCACGCTCTCCGGCGGGCAGCGGCAGCGCCTCGCGATTGCCCGGGCGCTCCTCGTCGATCCGAGGATCCTGATCCTCGACGACGCCACCGCGTCCGTCGATGCGACGACCGAGGCGAGAATTCGCCACGCGCTGAAGGAGGCGATGCGCGGCCGGACGACGATCATCATCGCGCACCGCCTCTCGACGATCTCGCTGGCCGACGAGATCGTCGTCCTCGACCACGGCCGCATCGCAGCTCGAGGCACGCACGACGAGCTCTTCGAGACGAGCGCGCTCTACCGCGAGATCCACGATCACGGCCTGCTCGCCGCGCTCCCGATCGTCGAGGTGGGCGCGTGAAACGCGCGTTCCTCGGGTGTCGCTGCGGGTGCGGGGCCGGAGGGCACAGTGTGGGCAACACGGGCCCGGAAGGCCCCGTGCCCGCAGCGGCGCCAGGCGGCGGCGGAGCCGGGCTCCGCCCGGCGGGAGCCGTCGCCGGCGAGGGGCGCGCGTGAGAATTCACCAGCCCGGCAATGTCAGCGAGCGAGTCTCGAAGTCGCAGATCGACGACTGGAGCTGGGCGCGGACGATCCGGCGGGTCTCGGTTCTGGTCCGTCTTGCGAAGCCGTACCGCCGGCGGGTACTCGGCGGCGTTGTCGCGCTCCTCGTCGCGACGGCCGCCGCTCTCGCTCCTCCTTATCTCTTCAAGGTCGCGATCGACCGGGGCATTCTCGGTGGCGACCTCGAGATCCTGGTCTGGATCGTCGTAGCGGTGGTCGTCATCGGCGCAATCGGCTGGGCGGCCGGCCTGGCGCAGACCTATCTGACGAGCTGGGTCGGCGAGCGCGTCCTGGCCGACCTGCGGCTGAAGGTCTTCCGGCACCTTCACCGCCTGTCGCTCGGCTACTTCGAGCGCAACCGCACCGGCGCGATCATCTCGCGGCTGACGAACGACGTCGAGGCTCTCGACCAACTCGTCGTCGACGGCGTGACGAGCCTCGTGCAGAACACGCTCATCCTCGTCGGGAGCGCCGTCATCCTCCTCCTCCTCGACTGGCGACTCGCCCTCGCAACCCTCGCCGTGTTCCCCCTCATGGCGGTCGCGACGGCGATCTTCCGGCGACGGTCGAGCCGCGCGTACCGACGTGTCCGCGAACGGCTGGGGTCGGTGATGGCATCGCTGCAGGAGGACATCTCAGGGATGCGCGTGATCCAGGCGTTCGGACGCGAACAACGCAGCCGGCAGCGCTTCCTGGAGGTCAACCAGCACTATCGCGACGCAAACCACGAGACGGTGGTGCTGAGCGGCCTCTACTTCCCGTTCGTCGACTTCCTCTCGTCGGCGGCCGTCGCCATCGTTCTCGGCTACGGCGGCTACCTCTTCTTCGGAGGGTCGGTCACGATCGGGACGCTGTTCGCCTTCGTCGGCTATCTCGCGACCTTCTTCGATCCGGTGCAGCAGCTTTCCCAGCTCTACAACACGTTCCTGGCCGCCGTCGCTGCGCTTGACAAGATCATCGACGTACTCGAGGAGGAGCCCGACGTTCTCGACGCCCCGAACGCGCGCCCGCTCCCGCAGGTAAACGGTCATGTCCGCTTCGACGACGTCAGGTTCGGATACGGCGACGGGCCGGAGGTGCTCCACGGCCTCGATCTCGACGTGCTTCCGGGAACGACGGTCGCGCTCGTCGGACACACGGGCGCCGGGAAGTCGACCATCGCAAAGCTCCTGGCCAGGTTCTACGATCCGCGCGAGGGGTCGATCAGGATCGACGGGCACGACCTGCGAAAGGTCGAGCAGCAGAGCCTTCGCACCCAGCTCGGCATCGTCCCCCAGGAGGGATTTCTGTTCTCCGGATCGATCCGCGAGAACATCGCCTTCGCCCGTCCGTCGGCAAGCGACGACGAGGTGCTCGGTGCCGCACGCGCCGTGGGAGCCGACGGATTCGTCAGCGAGCTGCCGGACGGCTACGACACCCAGGTCGGCGAGCGCGGCGCGCGGCTCTCGCTGGGACAGCGCCAGCTCGTCGCCTTCGCCCGCGCTCTCCTTGCCGACCCCCGGATCCTGATCCTCGACGAGGCGACCTCGAGCGTGGACATCGGGACCGAGCGGCGCATCGAGGAAGCGCTCGGAACGCTGCTCGAAGGGCGGACGGCGTTCGTCATCGCGCATCGCCTGTCGACGATCAGGCAGGCCGACCTGATCGTCGTCCTCGAGCACGGGGTCGTCGTGGAGCAGGGCACGCACGAGGAGTTGATCGCGCGCGACGGCGAGTACCTGGCCCTGTATGGCGACTGGGCGCAGGCTGTCGCCTGAGCCGAAGCGATACGCTGCCGGTGTTTCTCTGTCTCTCGAGGAGGTTGCAATGACGGTCGTCTCGGTGATGCGGATATCGGGGGATGCCGACGAGCTGGCGGGCAAGCTCCGCGATCATGTGGACCCCGTGGCAATGCAGCTCGCACCGAAGCACGGGGGCCTCGGCACGATCGTGGCGAGGACCGATGATGGGATCATCGCGATCAACCTCTGGAAGACAGAAGAGGGCCGGCACGCGATGGCCGAGGA